>NZ_DAIUFW010000002.1:168604-373302 GCF_036844465.1 Methylobacillus sp. | reverse complement strand
TGTGCTTCTGTGCTTCTGTGCTTCTGTGCTTCTGTGCTTCTGTGCTTCTGTGCTTTCAGCATGATAACCTCCCTGAAGCTTTTCTTAGTGCATTCCTACAAGAAAAAGTTAATAAAATTAGGCGCATACCTATGAACGACATGACAATCCCTGAATGATTTTCAAATGAGTCTGCGCTTTTGTCTATGGCCCACTTGGGCTATAGACAAAACAATGGAAATGTTCATAAGAAAGAGAAAAAGCGGCTTGATAAGCGTGAAAAAGCACGGAAAAGAGATGCCGGGCCTGGCCCGGTATGATAGGCGATCTCTTATTCGCCCTGCCTGAGCGCCTGCCGCCTGCGCTCAAACAAACACACTGCCGTTGCCGCCGCGGCATTGAGCGATTCCACCTGCCCGGCCATGGGGATGCTGACCTGACAACTGGCGGCGGCGATCAATGCATCGCTCAGCCCTGCGCCCTCGTTGCCGATGATAAACGCGGTTGGCTGCTGCAAACCGATGTCATACAGGGATTGCCCAGCCAGTGTGGCCGCCAGGGTCTGGCCATGAAAACCCTGGGACTCTTGCACCAGGTCCGCGCGTTCGATTATCGGCAGCACGAATTGCGCGCCCTGCCCGCCGCGCAATGCCTTGGGCGACCAGGCATCGGTGCAGCCCTGTGAAAGGTAGACGCCCTGCACGCCCGCCGCCGCGGCTGAGCGCAACATGCTGCCGAGGTTGCCGGGGTCCTGGATATCTTCCAGCATCAACACGAAATCCGGCTGCTCCGGCATAGGCAATTGCGGAATATCCACCAGCGCGAGGATGCCTGTGGGCGTGGCCACGGGGGAGAGTTCGGCGAACATGAGGGTGGTGAACATGACAGTGGGTACATCCGCCAGCGCTTGCAGCAGGCCGACGACTTCGTTGGTGGATTCGCCCTCGGCGATGATCAGGAGCTTGGGCAGGCCGAATTGTTCGATATACGCCTGCAACAAATGTGCGCCGTCCAGCAGGGTTTCGTTGCTCTTGCGCCGCTCGCGCGCGTTTTCGGCCAGTTTGCGCAATTGCTTGAACAGGCTGTTATCGCGGGAGGTGATATGTTTAAATGTCATGAAAATTCGCAGGCTGCTGAATAAAGATGCAGGGCATTTTACCCGATTCGGCGGGCGCGCCTGCGGGTAAAACCATCCCTGCCACCCCATCCGAGGAGAATCATCATGAATGACAAGGAGCTGGTCGCCATCCGCGCTGCACGCCATGTGCAGGATGGCATGACCGTGGGCCTGGGCACGGGCTCGACCGCCAATTTTTTCATCCAGGAGCTGGCGCGCCGCCACAAGGAAGAAGGCTTGCGCGTGACCGCCGCCGCAAGCTCTGTTGTCAGCACTATCAAGGCGCAGGCGCTGGGCCTGCCGCTGGTAGCGCTGGAACACCTGGGCAGGCTCGACTTGTATGTCGATGGCGCGGATGAGGTGACGCCGCAGATGGCGCTGCTGAAGGGCCGGGGCTATGACCTGGTGCGGGAGAAGCTGCTCGCGCGCGGTAGCGACCGTTTTATCGTGCTGGTCGATAAAAGCAAGCTGGTGAGCCACATCGGCGAGAAATTCCCCATCCCGGTGGAGGTGATGCCGTTTGCCTGGCAGTTGGTGAAAAACCGTCTGCAAGCCTTGGGCGGCCAGGCGGAACTGCGGCAGAACGCCGCGAAGGACGGTCTTGCGATTACTTCTTATGGCAGCCTGGTGCTGGACCTGACTTTTGACGCACCTGTGGACAGCGCCGCACTCAACCAGCAGCTCAACGATATTCCGGGGATTGCCGAACACGGTATTTTCCAGGATATCGCCAGCGCTGTTTTTATCGCCGACAACGGCAATGTCGAGGAAATCTGGAAAAAATAATGAGAACCGCATTCATCCTTGAAGCCATCTCCGCCGTGAACGACGCCGTGCTCAACAGCGAGGCCGAGCTGGAATCGCTGGACCGCGAGATTGGCGACGGCGACCATTTCATCAACCTCAAGCGCGGCTGCGCCACCCTGCTCGCCATGCGCGAGGAACTGGCCCCGCTGCCGCCTGCCGACGCGTTGCAACGCATTGGCATGAAATTGCTTTCCACCATAGGCGGCGCCTCAGGCCCGCTGATCGCGACCTTCTTCATGACCATGGCCAAGGTGGAAAAAGCCGGCGACATCAGCAGCCTGGCCGAAATCGCCGCCGCTTTCCATGCCAGTGTCGAGGCCATCAAGCAGCGCGGCAAGGCCGATGCAGGCGAGAAAACCATGCTGGATACCTTAATCCCCGTCGCGCAGACCTTCAGCCGCCTGACGGCGGAAGACGCAGCACCTGTCGATATCTACGCCGCCATCCAACAAGCAGCGGAGCAAGGCATGCTATCCACCAAGGACATGATCGCCACCAAGGGCCGCGCCGCCTTCCTCGGCGAACGCGCAATCGGCCATATCGATCCCGGCGCGCGCAGCAGCCAGATCATCATCCACACCATTACCGAACTGGCAAAACAGCACCAGGCTGCCTGAAGCCAGCGCAAAGGAGGAGAGAAAAACATGAAAAAATTCATCAACAACGTCGACGACATCCTCACCGAAAGCCTGAGCGGCTTTGCCGCGGCGCATGCGGACATCGTCAGCCTAAACCTGGAACCGCACTTCCTTACCCGCAGGGAAAAAGCGGAAAACAAGGTCGCCATCATCTCCGGCGGCGGCTCGGGCCATGAGCCGCTGCACAGCGGCTATATCGGTTACGGCATGCTGGATGCCGCCTGCCCCGGCCATGTGTTCACCTCCCCTTCCCCCGACCAGATGCTGGCAGCGGCTGAAGCCGTGCATGCCGGCAAGGGCGTACTGTTCATTGTCAAGAACTACGCCGGCGACGTGATGAACTTCGAGATGGCGGCCGAGATGCTGCCGTTCGAAAACGCTACCGTGCTCACCAGCGACGACGTCGCGGTGGAGAACTCCACCTACACCACCGGCCGCCGCGGCGTGGCAGGCACCGTGATCGTGGAGAAGGTCGTGGGCAGCCTGGCAGAGACCGGAGCCGACCTCGCCGCCTGCAAGGCGCTGGGCGACAAGGTCAACAGCCGCACCGCCTCCATGGGCGTCGCGCTCACGAGCTGTACCGTGCCCGCCGCCGGGCGGCCCACTTTCGATATCGGCGACAACGAGCTGGAAATGGGCGTGGGCATCCACGGCGAACCGGGCCGCAGGCGCGAAGCGATGAGAAACGCGGATGCCATCGTAGTCGATCTCGTAGCCGCCATCCTGGAAAACCTCAAACCAGCGCCGGGCAGCGAAGTGCTGCTCATGGTCAACGGCTTCGCCGCCACCCCGCTCATGGAGCTATACCTGCTCTACAACAGCGCCGCCAAACTGCTCAATGACAAGGGATTGAAGATCACCCGATCGCTGGTCGGCAACTACACCACCGCGCTGGATATGGCAGGCGCCTCCATCACGGTTTGCCTGCTGGATGACGAAATCTGCCAGCATTGGGATAGTCCGGTACATACGGCGGCGTTGCGGTGGCAGT
The DNA here is from genome assembly GCF_036844465.1 of Methylobacillus sp. Classification (NCBI taxonomy): domain Bacteria; kingdom Pseudomonadati; phylum Pseudomonadota; class Betaproteobacteria; order Nitrosomonadales; family Methylophilaceae; genus Methylobacillus; species Methylobacillus sp. The sequence continues at coordinate 369,770 of NZ_DAIUFW010000002.1, read as the reverse complement.
GCTGAAACTATTAACTGAAGATAAAAATGCCACGATCAGCGGCATTTGTGTTTCGGATTTATATCTGCTGAGAACTCGGCTCAGGGTGGAGCCAACGTAGGGCGCAATAACCAACGGGCATTGCGCCGCATGACACCTCTCCAATACACTCTCAATCATGGACTATCGGCGCGTCTGGCATGCAGGTGGAACGTATTTTTTTACCGTCAATCTGTTACAGCGACAACACAATGACTTGCTCATCAGGCATATCGGCCTGTTGCGCCAGGTTGTCTCTTCTGTCAAACAGCGCCATCCTTTCATTATCCATGGCTGGGTCGTATTGCCAGACCATTTGCATGCCTTGATTGAACTGCCGGCCAACGATAGCGACTATGCCACCCGATGGCGGTTGATAAAATCAGGATTTTCCAAGGCAATTCCACAAGAAGAATATCGTTCTACCGTGCGTCGCAGAAGAGGTGAGCGCGGTATCTGGCAAAGACGGTATTGGGAACATTGCATCCGCAATGAGGCAGATTATCGAGCGCATATGGATTACCTCCATATCAACCCGGTTAAGCATGGCCTGGTTGCACAGGTGAAAGAATGGCCGTATTCGACTTTCCAGCGTTTGGTGGAACAAGGCATCTATCCGCAGGATTGGGCCGGAGGGAGTGAGGATGAGGTTGGATATGTGGATTGAGGGACATGATACGGCGCAATGCCCGTTGGTTATTGCGCCCTACGCGGGCTGCGGGTGCGCAACAAAAAGTACAAAACTTCATCGAATCCTGCTTTAGCTTTGACCATTGCTATGACTTCGCTTGGACTGACGTCTAGATCGCTCGGCATGCGAGGATGAGTTAATCGGTCTCTGACGTGAACTGAATCTCTGAACAAAGACCACCATTCAGCGCTCGCATCAAAGTGGAAATCAACGCCGTTTGCCTCTGCAAAAACATTGAAAGCGAAGCGAACGTTCTTACTTAGGGGAATCTTGGCAGGTTTCTCAAGCACATCACCCTTATCACTTAGGCCAAAGTCGGCTTCAAATATGAAATGCTGTTGCTGTGGGGTAAGCTCAATTCCATTTTCATCGGCGTTAAACGAAGCCTCGATCTTGAGGATGTATGTAGCCCCCTCGATATAGGCGAAGGCAGTACTTATAAGTTGCCTAGCATCAAACTCATGATCTGCATCAATGGTCCCGTCAGCTTGGCGCGTTCCCTCGTTCAAGCGATCTATTACCTCCGAGTAGCAACGGCGATAATCGTCATCCAGTGCTAGTAATAGCTCTCTGGTGGTTCGTGCGTCTTCTTCCATGGTCTACACCTGAGTTAAGCCGCACCGCGAAGCGGCGTCGGATTGGACGAATTGTTAGGCGGCAATTCCCATGATTAGGATTTCCGCGATCTTACTTTCAGCAAGCGGGTCCTGCTGGTACTTGATGAGGCAAACAAGCGACACCTGAACTTCGGTCATGGATAGGATGAAATCTTCCACAGCCTGGTCACCAACGTTCTTAAATCGGTAGTTCCGGGTGGGATGGGTTGTTCCACAGGAACGTGCGCCTTACCAGCATTTTCATACTTGTTGAAGTCATAGATGTCGCACGCGAGCCTCATCGGCGTCTCGTCAATGCGAGTGGGTGGAAAAATAGCCAGGGCGCAATAACCAACGGGCATTGCGTCCCACCCTGAGTTCGCCCCACAGAAAATCCTCAAAGTCGATTTCATGCATGAATTCAGGCTTTTTTGACGAATTCCGATTTCAGCTTCATCGCGCCAATACCGTCAATCTTGCAGTCGATATTGTGGTCGCTGTCCACCAGGCGGATGTTCTTGACCTTGGTGCCGACCTTGACCACCAGCGATGATCCCTTGACTTTCAAGTCCTTGATCACGGTCACGCTGTCGCCATCCTGCAGCAGGTTGCCGTTGGCATCCTTGACGATGAAGTCGCTGTTTGCGGCTTCTTCGCCCGCGGGCGACCATTCATGGGCGCATTCGGGACAGATCAGCAGTTCGCCATCCTGATAGGTGTAGCTGGACTGACATTGAGGGCAATTGGGTAATTCACTCATATTTAATACAACCTGTTCAAAAGTTTGATAACGCAGGCAACTGGCGGCAAAACAACCCGATCAATATCGGGCTATTTCCGCTGTTGCATGCCACCGTGCCAAGCATTATCTCAAAAACCCTATATCTATCTCAACTATTCAGCACATTGTGGGCGAAACCCAGAAAGCAGAACCCGCGCTCCCGGCTATCGGGTTGACCATCAATGTTATACTGCCGCCATTGTCACCATCCGCCTCTTGCCCAATGTCCATCAAACCCGTCGCCCTGTTGTCTGCATGCTCTTTGCTCCCCCTTGCCTTGCCCGCGCTGGCAATCGACCAGATCAAGCCCGGCCAGTGGGAAACTTCGGTCACGATGCAGGGCCTGCCTGCCATCGCTGCTGACCAACTGGAGCAATTGCGGCAATTCGGCATTGAGCTGCCTATCAGCGGCAATACGATTGTGACGCAACAATGCATCACACCCGAGCAGGCCAGCCTGAAGCAGCCGATGCTGCCGCAGACGGAGGATGGTTGCAGCGTGAGCAATTATCGCCACCAGGGCGACAAGGTGAGCGGTGACGTCAGTTGCAACGGACTTATCAAGGGTAATGGCCGCTTCGATATGACCTTGCTCAGCGACAGCGCGTTCCAGGGCAGCATTTCCATGCAGGGCACCGCACAGGGCTTGCCCGTGAACCAGAACTCATCCATCAGCGGCAAGTGGGTCAAGCCCGCTTGCGATGCCGATATTCCGGCTTACCAGCCGTAACTCTCAATCTATCAATATCCTATGCAACTTGAACGTATCCTGCATGCGCAGGGCTTTGGCTCCCGCAAGATTTGCCGCTCGATGATCCGCCACGGCGAGGTCACGGTGAACGGCGAAATATGCGATTTCCCTTTTACCGAGTTTGAACCCGAGAATCTCCGTTTCACGGTACGTGGCGAGACCTGGGAATTCCGGGAAAAAGCCTACCTGATGCTGAACAAGCCTGCGCATTACGAATGCTCGCACAAGCCGCAGCACCACCCGAGCATTTTCAGCCTGCTGCCCGCGCCGCTGCTGGAGCGCGGTGTGCAGAGCATAGGTAGGTTGGACGAGGACACGACAGGGCTGCTGCTGCTCTCGGATGACGGGCAGTTCATCCATCGCATGAGCTCGCCCAAGTGGAAAGTGCCCAAGGTCTATGAAGTCACCACCAAGCATCCTTTGGATGAAACGCAAATCGCTACGCTATTGAGCGGCGTGCAATTGCTGGACGAACCGGCGCCGGTTGCCGCGCTGGCGGCAGAAGTGGTCAGCGACCATATGCTGCACCTGACGCTGGCAGAGGGGAAATACCACCAGGTCAAGCGCATGCTGGCTGCGGTGAGCAATCGGGTCGAGGCATTGCAGCGCATCCGCATCGGCAGGCTGAATTTGCCCGCCGACCTTGCGGAAGGCGAGTGGCGCTGGCTGGATGCGGAGATGCTGGAAGCAGTTTCACCGGTACGTCAAACATAGCGGCAAGGCATGCATGGCAGTCCATATCTGGAACTTCCGCATGCATGCCTTGCCCAATTCAAGCACTTTTGCCGTATAATCTCCCTTCCCTGCGCTACATCCAATCCGCGCAGCGGTCTTGCATCCTAATTTAAAGATACCTTCCTGCTGTCTGCCTAGATTGGAGTTATGTCATCGTAACAGGCCGGCAAAACACCCTTGAATATAATGGAGTTTCAGCTTGTCTTCTGACGTAAGCATCGCGCTTTCCAACCTACAATTTTCCGATCTCGGCCTGGCAGAACCCATTCTGCGCGCCATTGCCGATACCGGCTACACCAACCCCACCCCGATCCAGGCCCAGGCCATTCCGCTGGTGCTGAACGGCGGCGACCTCCTGGCGGGCGCCCAGACAGGCACTGGCAAGACAGCAGGCTTTACCCTGCCCTTGCTGCACCTGCTGCATTCCAAGCCGGTCAAGGCCAATCCCGGCCAGCCGCGCTGCCTGATCCTGACGCCGACGCGCGAACTTGCCGCCCAGGTGGAAGAATCGGTACAGACCTACGGCAAGCACCTGAAACTGAAATCCATGGTGATGTTCGGCGGCGTGGGCATCAACCCGCAGATCGAGCGCCTGAAGAAGCCGCTGGATATCCTGGTCGCCACGCCCGGCCGCTTGCTCGACCACGCTGCGCAGAAAACCATAGACCTGTCCGCGATCGAGATCCTAGTGCTGGACGAGGCGGACCGCATGCTCGACATGGGCTTCATCCGCGACATCAAGCGCGTACTGGCACTGCTGCCGAAAAAGCGCCAGAACCTGCTGTTCTCCGCCACTTTCTCCGACGAGATCAAGGAACTGGCCGACGGCCTGCTGCACAATCCCGGCTTTGTCGAAGTGGCTCGCCGCAACACGGCATCGGAACTGGTCGAACAAGCCGTGCACTTGGTTAGCCAGGGGCACAAGCGCGATCTGGTCGCGCACCTGATCCGCCACCACGACTGGAAGCAGGTGCTGATATTCACCCGCACCAAGCACGGCGCCAACCGCCTCGCGGAAAAGCTCAGCAAGGACGGCATCGCCGCTGCCGCGATTCACGGCAACAAGAGCCAATCCGCCCGTACCAAGGCGTTGGCCGAGTTCAAGGACGGCACCTTGCCGGTCCTGGTAGCGACCGATATTGCCGCACGCGGCCTCGATATCGACCAATTGCCGCAAGTGGTGAACTTCGAACTGCCCAACGTGCCGGAAGACTATGTACACCGTATTGGCCGTACCGGCCGCGCCGGTTGCTCGGGCGCTGCCGTTTCGCTGGTAGATGGCGAGGAAGTCAAACTGCTCAAGGGTATCGAGCGCCTCATCAAACGCGAAATTGCAAAACTGGATATCCCTGGCGACTTTATACCTAGCGAAAAACCTGCCGCAGAAAGCCGTCCCCCAAGACAACAGCAGCCTGCGCAAACCCGCCAGGCCAGGAACAACCGCCCGCAAGGCCAGCGCGAACGCGACGACGCCAGTGGCAATAGCGCCGAGCCGCGCTCAGGCAACAAGCCACGCCAAGGCAGGAACAACCAGGCAAAAAACCAAGCCAGGCCGCAACGCGCACAAGGCCAACAACAGCCAGGCCAGCAGCAAACGCAAGGTCAGCGCAACAAGCTTCAAGGCCAAACGGATCAAACCAAGCAGAAGCCGGAAAAATTCTTGTCCGAAGCCGCGCGCCACCAGGCCATGCCGCAAGTCGGATTGTTCGTGCCGCCGCAGCCGCCCAAACGCCAATTCCACAATAACCCAGGGCAGCGTCCCAACCGGGGCCGCCGCTAGTATCTGAAAAGCATGCAGGCGAACACTGCCGCCCAGCAACTACTGGAGCAAACCTTTGGCTACAGCGCCTTCCGCGGCGAGCAGGAAGCCATCGTCAACCATGTTGCCAACGGCGGCGATGCACTGGTGCTGATGCCGACCGGCGGCGGCAAGTCGCTTTGCTACCAGATTCCGGCGCTGTTGCGGCAAGGCGTCGGCATTGTCGTTTCCCCGCTCATTGCCCTGATGCAGGACCAGGTGGATGCCTTGCGCCAGCTGGGCATTCAAGCCGCCTTCCTCAATTCCAGCCTGGACGGCGATAGCGCGCGCAACGTCTACCAGGCGTTGATGCGCGGCGAGATGAAGGTGTTGTATGTCGCGCCCGAGCGGCTGATGACGCCGAACTTCCTTAGCACCTTGCACGAAATCCAGCAACGCTTCGGCATCGCCCTGTTCGCGATCGACGAGGCGCATTGCGTATCGCAATGGGGGCACGACTTCCGGCCCGAATACCGCCAGCTTACGGTGCTGCACCAGGAGTTTCCCGAGGTGCCGCGCATCGCGCTCACCGCCACCGCCGATACGCCGACCCGCAATGAGATCGTCGAGCGCCTGGGCCTGGAAAGCGCGCGGCAATTCGTTTCCAGCTTCGACCGCCCGAACATCCGCTACCGCGTGGCATTGAAAAACAACGCCCGCAAGCAATTGCTCAGCTTCCTCGAATCCGAACACCCCAACGACGCTGGCATCATCTATTGCTTGTCGCGGCGCAAGGTGGAAGAGACGGCGGCCTGGCTCAAGGAGCAAGGCTGGGATGCGCTGCCTTACCATGCCGGGCTGGACGCCAGCCTGCGCCAAGCCAACCAGCAGCGCTTCCTGCGCGAGGAAGGCATCATCATGGTCGCGACCGTGGCCTTCGGCATGGGCATAGACAAGCCCAACGTGCGCTTCGTCGTCCACCTCGACCTGCCCAAGAGCATGGAGGGCTATTACCAGGAAACCGGCCGCGCCGGGCGCGACGGCCTGGATGCGGACGCATGGATGGTGTATGGCCTGGGCGACCTGGTTAACATGCGCCAATTGCTCGACGGCGGCGACACGCCCGAAGAAAGAAAGCGCCTGGATCGCCAGAAGCTGGACGCCCTGCTCGGCTATTGCGAATCCACTGCCTGCCGCCACCAGGCCATCTTGCGCTATTTCGGCGAGCAGCATCCGGGCAATTGCGGGCAATGCGACAACTGCCTCAACCCGGTGGACACCTGGAACGGCACCGAGGCCGCGCGCATGGCGCTTTCATGCGTATACCGCAGCGGCCAGCGCTTCGGCGCGGGCCACCTCATCGACATCCTGCTGGGCAAGACGACCGACCAGATCAAGCGCTTCAACCACCACTCGCTGACCACCTTCGGCATCGGCAAGGCCCTGAGCCAGGCGCAATGGAGCAGCGTGTTCCGCCAGCTGGCGGTGGCCGGGCTGCTTTCCACCGACATGGAAGGCTACGGCGGCCTGCGTCTCACGGAGGAAGCCAGGCCGTTGCTGCGCGGGGAAACGGAAATCTGGCTGCGCAGCGATCCGCCTGCCACGCGCACAGCAAGCAAGGCCGAACGCGCCAGCCGCAGCCGCGAGGCCTACAAGGAAGTGCAGGACGACCCGCTCTGGCTCGCGCTCAAGGCCAAGCGGCTGGAGCTCGCCCGCGAGCAGGAAGTGCCGCCGTATGTCATTTTCCACGACAGCACCCTGCTGGAAATCCTCAACCAGCGTCCTGCCAGCCTGGCGGAAATGGGTCGCCTCAGTGGCATAGGCAAGGCAAAACTGGCACATTATGGGGATGCGTTTCTGGAAATTCTGGAGGAATATGCTGACTGACTCCAGGAAAAACCTCAGAGGAGAATCCAGATGAACCTCGGTATCAAGCGTGTTTACGAACCGGCTGCACCAGAAGATGGCCAGCGTATTCTGATAGATAGGCTATGGCCACGCGGCCTGTCCAAGGAACATGCCCATGTGGATTTATGGCTCAAGACAATTGCGCCCAGCACCGAGCTGCGGCAATGGTTCGCGCATGACCCGGAAAAATGGCCCGCCTTCCAAGAGAAATATTTTGCGGAGCTTGCCACATTGCCTGATGAAATTGGGCAAATCCGCGCCCTGGCAAAGCAGCAGCGAGTGACATTGCTGTATGGCGCACGCGACCAGGAGCATAACCAAGCCGTTGCACTGATGGCTTATCTCAATCAGCATCCTGGTTAACCAACACCCAGAAATATGACGAAAGCCTGTGAATATCCACAGGCTTTCAGCATTTCCAACGAATTGACAGCTTACTGCTTGACGATCAGGTTGTTTTTGACGGACTTCACACCCTCCACGGATTTAGCAATCTCACCGGCCTTTTGAACCTGGGCTTTCATGCTGACAAAACCGCTTAATTGCACTACGCCCTTATAAGTTTCCACGCTGACTTGCATACCCTTGAGGCCTTCTTCCTTCACGATCAGCGCCTTTACCTTGGTCGTGATGGTGCTGTCATCCACAATCCGTCCCACTTCTTTTTTCTGCTGAGCCGTTTTGTAATTGCTGTACTCTTCCTGGCTCAGCTTGGCATCCTTGTTCTTGTCGGCAGCGTTGAAATGCTCCTTGGTATAGAAACTGTCCTTGCTGGCCTCGCTGAAACTAAGGTGACCGTCATTGTTGGTATCGAGCTCATTGAACTGTTTCACATCCGGGCTCTGGTTGATCTCATCGGAAATGGATACCGCCCATACGCTACATCCTGTCACGCCAAGCGCCGCAGCGAATACGGCAGAGATGATATTGGTTTTGATGGAACGTTTCATCTTGCACCTCTCTCACTTTCAGTGATGTTGATTAATTTTCAAAAGATGGCTGCATGGTAAAAGTATCTAAAACTCAGCACTATCAGCATGCCACTACAAACAATGTCAGAATCCACTGACATGGCGCTTGTCTGCAAGATGAAGCATTAACGAAACTATGATAGCTTGGTGGGAATAATCGCCCGCAGATGGAAACCTTCATTGGGCGCGCTGGTGATATCGACGCGCCCACCAATTGCACTGATGCGATTGCGGATGCCCGATAGTCCGTGCGCTGCCGCATTGGTATTCGACAGATCGACGCCCACTCCATTATCCTCAACCTTCAATTCCAGATAATCCTCAGCCACGATCAAATGCACTCCTACCTTGGTGGCATAGGCATATTTGCTGGCGTTGTTCATACTTTCCTGAATTACGCGATAGGCAATCAACCCGATGGTTTCTGGTAACTGGATATGTTCGTCCGGCAGGATCAGGTCCAACTCCCAATCGTTGCGCTCTGCGGCATCCTCAATCAATGACCGCAGCGCAGGCAAGAAACCGATCGTGGTAATGATGGACGGGTGCAGGTTCTGCACCACCTGGCGCTTGAACTGTATGCCCTGGTTCAGGTATTGCGTGGTCTTGTTGAGTTTTTCCACCACCTCGGGATGCGTCGCCCTGACTCGGCGTATCGTCCAGGAAATATCCAGCTTGGTAGCTGTCAAAATGGAACCCAGCTCATCATGCAGGTCGTGCGCCAGCTTCTGCCGCGCTCGCTCCACATCAGCCTGGTATTCCAGCGCCAGTGTTTCCATCAGGTAGGCATTATTGCGGATTCGCTCCTCATACGCCTCGCAATCGCGCGCCAATTGACGACGCAGGTGGTCGCGACTGTTCATTTCCTGTACCAGTTGCCGGATCACCAGGATAACCAGCAGCAACAGAATCAGGGCCGTGCCGATGACGGAAATGCGTGCCACTACAATGGTCTGCTCACGCTTCTTGGACAACGTTGCCAATGCTTCGTATTGATGGTCTATCAACATTTGGGAATATTGCATGAACTTGGCCATTTCCATGATGCCCTGCTCAAGCTTGACCACCTGTAATGCTTCATCTGTCTTCCCTGCCTGCAACAACGACATGGCCAGCTTCATTTCAGCATTCTTGGCCTCCAGCACGGAACTCAGGACAATCATCCAGTTCTGTTCCTGCTTGTCATCCATTTTTACCGTTTTCGCAGTCAGCAACCCCTCAATTTTGCGGATATTCCGCCGCGAAGAGTCAATTGCCTGGTTGAACATCGTGGATAGCTCTTCCCGCTGGTTGAGCAGATAGCCGCGCTGCGCGCTTTCGGCTTGGTTCAGGCTGCTGCGTAATTGCTGCAAGCCTGCAATGTTGTGCTGAACCTGCGCCAACTGTTCATTCTGCTGTTTCAATTCAAGCAGCCAGGCATCCGTAAACATGACGGAAATCAAGGCCAGCATCATGGATGCAAACAGGAGCGCCAATACACGCCCACCAAGACGGCGCACCAGGCGTTTGCCCCAAGTAATCAATTTGTTATCAATAGACTGGTTACTCATGGTCCTCCAGAGTTTGTGTAAGAATTTTCCGACAATGAATTAGGAGTCTGTCTGCTAATGCAAAGCGAGGTAAACGCCTACAGTGTAACCGTAGACCAAGAAAACGAAGGAGAAAACAATGTTGCACTACTCCGTGATTTTTTTCGTAATTGCACTGATTGCCGCTTTCTTCGGCTTTAGTGGTATTGCCGCAGGCGCTGCGGAAATTGCCAAGATACTATTTTTCGTCTTCCTGATCATTACCATCGTGTCATTGCTTGTGGGCATTTTCAACAAGCGTTGAATGATTGCATGGTGGAGATCGTATGATCTGACTCACCCTTCACCTGACTCATAGTAAAGCATTGGAGCTATTTATGTTTGAGCATACTCAAGACGAAATCAAGGAACACATCCAAGAAGTGGCCGAAACAGCCCAGGAAGCTGCCAGTGACAGTATTGAGGCAGGCAAGACTTCTGCACGCAAGCTCAAGAAGCAGGCGCGCGACAGTAAAAAGGAAGCACTCGCCCTTCTCGAAAGCCTCAAGGATGTATTGAATCCCAAAGCCGATACCGCGGAAGAGGTCATCCAGCAGCTAAAGGATAATTTCTCCGATTGGTCTCAATCGCTGGACAAGGAGTTATCACAGGCTCTTGGCATTCGGCAAACCAGCAAGCCATGGTTGAGCAAGCGCTCCCTGCTGGCGCTTTCCCTGGCTGCCGGTGCTGGCCTGTTGCTCGCGCATGCCTTGAGCCGAGAAGACTGAGTGACGCCTCTGCTACAGCGCGTTTTGGGATGGCAGCTAGGCTTGCAGGAGCAAGCTTCTCGACTTAGTATCACTGATCAACCATCTATTAACTATCTATCTATAACCACGGGGAAAATTATCGACAAGGATTGTCAGCACTTATGAAAAAAATATTATTAGTTGATGACCATAATATTGTCCGACAAGGGCTACGCAACCTGATTGAACTGGAATCTGATCTTGAGGTGGCAGGAGAAGCTTCGTCGGGCCTGGAGGCCATCACGCTGGTGAGAAATCATCAATATGACGTGGTCGTCATGGATATCGCAATGCCAGACAGAAATGGCGTGGATACGCTGCACGATCTGCGGCGAGTGGCGCCCAACTTGCCTGTATTGATGCTGAGCGGATATGGCGAAGAGCAATATGCGCTTAACCTCATGCGCAGCGGCTGCAAGGGATATCTGTCCAAGGAAACCGATGCGGACGAGATCATTCGGGCCATTCGCACCGTCGCCAATGGCAAGCGCTATATCTCAGCGGAACTGGCAGAAATCATGTCGAACGAGCTGAGCCATCCTTCGGAAAAACTGCTGCACGAAACCCTTTCAGACCGCGAATTTCAGGTATTTTTCAAACTTGCCAGCGGTCGGAGCGCGACAGAAATTGGCGAAGAACTATGTATCAGCGTCAAAACTGTCAGCACCTACCGCACCCGTATCATGGAGAAAATGAGCTTGAAAACCAACGCTGATTTAACCTACTATGCGATCAAAAATCAGTTGATCACATAATCCATTTTGTTAATGAATGATTGCTTGAATCTATGAATGTTGCTGTCATGACAGATCACCGTTCCAATGCGTCCGCGAATCTCAAGGCAATGAAAATATTGCTGGTCGAGGATTCGCTGCTACTGCGGGAAACCATCATGGATGTTTTGTCCGACTGTCCCGGCCTGGTATTTGCGGGGGTAGCATCGAGCCAGGATGAAGCCATCATGAAACTCAAGCAAGAACCTTTCGATTTGCTTCTTGTAGATATTGAACTGGCGCAGGGTCATGGTTTTGGCGTCATCAAGGCAACCCAGGAGCCTGACCATCCTTTTCCCCGCCCCACCTACCTGATCCTGACCAACCACGCCTACCCGCAGTATCGCCTGATAGCAAAAAACTTGGGGGTGGAACATTTTTTTGATAAATCCATGGATTTTGACGTAGCCATTGAAACCATAGAATCCCTGGCCGCTGCATTTTAGGCCTGGCTCTTCACTGTGATGCTATTAATCTCCTCATCTGCACCTGTTAAATAAGCGCACATCGCAGTAGGCTACGAGTCCTGTATTAACTATGTTGAGGCAATCTCATTTACGGGGTTGTCCCTCGGTAGGTAATCAAGGAGTTCCGATCTGCCATGCCCGATATTTCAGCGCTTGACCTTGCTCGAATCCAGTTTGCATTCACGGTTTCGTTCCATATCATTTTCCCCGCCATCACCATCGGCCTGGCCAGCTACCTGTTCGTGCTGGAGGCCATGTGGCTAAAAACCGGGCACGCAGTATATAAAGACCTCTATCACTACTGGCTGAAGGTGTTTGGCGTCAATTTCGGCATGGGCGTGGTGTCCGGACTGGTCATGGCCTATCAGTTCGGCACCAACTGGAGCGGTTTTTCCACATTTGCCGGCAGTATCACCGGCCCTTTGCTGACGTATGAAGTCCTGACGGCCTTTTTCCTGGAAGCTGGCTTTCTCGGTGTGATGATGTTCGGTTGGAACCGCGTTGGACCAGGTTTGCATTTATTTGCCACCGGCATGGTTGCGCTTGGCACCCTGGTTTCCGCTACCTGGATTCTGGCCTCGAACAGTTGGATGCAAACGCCGCAAGGCTTTGAAATCATCAATGATGCAGTCATTCCCGTGGACTGGTGGCAAGTCATCTTCAACCCGTCCTTCCCTTACCGCTTGCTGCACATGAGCATAGCAGCCTTCCTCGCCACCGCGCTGATGGTGGGCGCAGCGGGCGCCTGGCATTTGCTGCGGGGCCAGAACAGCAGCGGCGTGCGCACCATGCTCTCGATGGCGATGTGGATGCTGGTAGTAGTAGCACCTATCCAGGCGCTGATCGGGGATGCCCATGGCCTCAACACGCTCAAACACCAGCCAGCCAAAATAGCCGCCATGGAAGGCCATTGGCAGAACCATGAGGGCGAAGGCGTGCCCTTGCTGCTGTTCGGCCTGCCTGACATGGAACAGGAAACCACCCGTTTCGCCGTCGGCATTCCTCATTTGGGCAGCCTAATCCTCACGCATAGCTGGGATGGACAGATTCCGGCGCTGAAGGATTTTCCTCCTGAAGATCGGCCCAACTCCACTATCGTTTTCTGGTCATTCCGCGTCATGGTCGGGCTGGGGCTGCTGATGATTACTTTGGGAGTCTGGAGCCTGTGGTTACGCTATAGAAAACGGTTGTATGCAGACAGGAATTTTCTGCGCATGGCGCTCTGGATGGGGCCAACTGGCGTGATTGCCATCCTGGCGGGCTGGTTCACCACAGAAGTCGGACGCCAGCCCTGGGTGGTATATGGCGTCATGCGCACTGCAGATGCTGTCTCCAATCATGACATCGCCACGCTAGCAAGTTCGCTAGCGCTATTCGTCATCGTTTATTTCTTTGTATTTGGCATAGGCATAGGCTATCTGCTGCATCTGATGCGCCTGCCCGTGCAGCACGCTGCCGCCGAACCGGAAGGTGGCGCGGGCAAATCCAGGCAGCCCATGCGTCCCTTGTCCGCCCCGGATGAGCCGTTTTCACTGGAAACCCCTTTATCCGATCGCAAGGAGTAATGGCTAATGGATTTCGACTTACCTACGATATGGCTGATAGTCATCCTGTTCGCAGTGACAATGTACGTGATCATGGATGGTTTCGATCTCGGTATCGGCATCCTGTTTCCCTTCGTCCAGGATGAGCATGACCGCGACGTGATGATGAATACCGTGGCACCGGTCTGGGATGGCAATGAAACCTGGCTGGTGCTTGGCGGTGCTGGCCTGCTGGCGGCTTTTCCGCTGGCCTATGCCGTGGTGCTGAGCGCGCTGTACCAGCCTATCATTCTCATGCTGCTGGGACTGATTTTCCGCGGTGTGGCCTTCGAGTTCCGCTTCAAGGCGCCAGAAAAGGAACAACCATTATGGGACAAGGCATTCATCGGCGGCTCGATCGTAGCGACCTTCTGCCAGGGCGTGATACTTGGCGCCTACATCAATGGCATCGCCATTGAAGGCAACACTTTTTCTGGCAGCGCATTCGACTGGCTTAGCCCATTTTCCCTGTTTACCGGGTTTGGCGTTACTGTCGCCTACGCGCTGCTCGGCAGTACCTGGCTGATCATGAAAACCGAAGGCGAACTGCAACACCGAATCCTGCAGCTCACTCGCCCGCTGATAGCCCTGGTGGTATTTGCCTTGGCGGTAGTCAGCATCTGGACGCCGCTGGCGCACCCTGCCATTGCGGATCGTTGGTTCAGCCTGCCGAACCTCTATTACCTGTCAGTCGTGCCGGTGTTGGTGGTGGCCAGCCTGTATTCCCTGCTGCAGGAACTCAGAACCGGGAATGACAAACACCCCTTCATCTCGGCGCTCATCATCGTGCTGCTTGGTCTGGTAGGGTTGGCCATCAGCATCTGGCCCCACATCATCCCGCCCGCCGTCACTATCTGGGATGCAGCAGCTCCTGTCAGTAGCCTGAAGTTCACGTTGGTCGGCACCTTGGCAATTGTGCCTGTCATTCTGGGTTATACCATCTGGTCCTATCATGTATTCAGAGGCAAGGTACGTCACGGCGATGGCTACCACTAAGCCCGAAAAACCGGAAACTCCCCGCGGCTTATGGCTAAAACGCATAGGCTGGCTGTGCCTGATCTGGGCAGTGAGTGTATTGGCAATGCTGCTTGCAGCCTATTTTATGCGCTTGCTTATGCGGATGATCGGGCTGCATTCCTAGCTGTGCATATTTGACAGCCCTGCAAGAGCGTGAAAAAATCTTCGCCATTATCTAGTACACCCGCCGTGTACTAACAGCATGATGGGGACGGCCTCATGGTGTTGCCATCTTTATAATCCCGGGACGACCCGACCTAAATGAAAGGGTTTTATTTATATGTCCTGGTGCTATCTGCTGTTGGCCGGCTTATTCGAAGTCGGTTTCACCACCTGCCTGAAAATGTCCGAGAGTTTCAGCAAACCTTGGCCTTCTATCGGTTTTCTGGTTTTCACCATACTAAGCTTTGCCATGCTGACCAAGGCACTGGAGGGTATTCCGCTCGGCACCGCCTACGCTATCTGGACCGGTATTGGCGCCTGCGGCACCGCCATCATCGGCATCTGGCTATTTGGCGATCCGGCAGGCACGCTACGCATCTTGTTTCTGCTATTGCTGATCGCTTCCATTATCGGCCTCAAACTGGTGTCCTGAATCCCAGCAGGCCAATCGGCGGAAATAGGGCAGGATCAGGAATCCTGCCATTCCCGCAAGACAGAAGCTTCCACCGGCGCCGGACCGACATGACGCAGATAATCATCCTGCAACAAACGCATGCGCAAAGCATCGCGGTATGAACCGTTAGAGAAGAACTCCTCCTTGAGATCGCCTTCCACGGCGAAGCCGCAGGTTTCATAAATATGAATGGCGGCAAGGTTATCCTTGTCTACCACCAGGTAGACCTTGTGTAAATTGAGCACACGGAAGGCATAGCCCACGGCAATCCTCGTCGCCGACTTGGCCAACCCCCTGCCCTGGTAATCCGGCGCGATGATGATCTGGAATTCCGCGCGGCGATGGATATAGTTGATCTCCACCAGCTCGACCAAGCCTGCCAGCTCGCCGTTGTCCAGTTCGATGATGAAACGCCGCTCATTCTGGTCGTGAATGTGCCGGTCGTAAAGCGCCACCAGCTCATCATAGGCCTCATACGGCTCCTCGAACCAGTAACGCATGATGGTATCGTTGTTGTTGAGCTTGTGGACGAAATGCAGATCGTTGCGCTCCAGTGGGCGCAGGTTGATGCGGTCAGCCATAATGAAACTTTAATCGAAACAATGATGAAAGCATTATAGCTCGCCCAGCGGAATTGCCAGCCAGGCCAACATCAACCTGGATGTTGGCCTCCAGGCAAGGCTTGCCCTTATGGCCGGACTGGTTTCCTAGTTGGTTTAGTTGCGTAACCAGCTGCTGGTTTCTTGCCGTTCACAGGCGTGCGGCCCACAGGACGTGGCGATGCCGATGCTGCCGCAGGTTTGCCGCCAGCGCGGCGGCTGCCGTTATCCTTCGCCTGCTCGCGCAACAGGATAGGCTGCCAGGCGGGCACCAGATGTTTCTTGCCATTGCCGATCAGGTCGGCACGGCCCATTTTCTTCAAAGCCTCGCGCAGCATGGGCCAGTTGTTGGGGTCGTGATAGCGGATGAAAGCCTTGTGCAGCTTACGCACATTGCCAGCCTTGGGCACCGGCACGTCCTCGCTATCGTGCGTCACCTTGCGCAAGGGGTTCTTGCCCGAGTGGTACATAGCAGTCGCCATCGCCATCGGCGTCGGCGTGAAAGTCTGCACCTGATCGAGCTTGAAGTCATATTTCTTCAGCCAGAGCGCCAGATTGAGCATGTCCTCATCCGTGGTACCAGGATGCGATGCGATGAAATACGGGATCAGGTACTGCTCCTTGCCTACCTCGCGCGAGAAGCGCTCGAACATTTCCTTGAATTCGTCGTAAGCCGTCATCGCCGGTTTCATCATCTTGTTGAGCACGTTCTCTTCGGAATGCTCGGGCGCGATCTTGAGATAGCCGCCCACATGGTGCTGCACCAGTTCCTTCACATATTCCGGCGACTTCACCGCAAGGTCGTAACGCAAGCCGGAGCCGATCTGGATACGCTTGATACCGGGAATCGCCCGCGCCTTGCGGTAAAGCTGGATCAAATGCGAGTGATCGGTGTTGAGATTTTCACAAATACCCGGGAACACGCAGGACAGCTTGCGGCAATTTTTCTCGATGGTTTCGCTCTTGCAGGCAAGGCGATACATGTTCGCGGTCGGTCCGCCAAGGTCGGAAATCGTGCCAGAAAACCCATCTACCTTGTCTCGTACTTCTTCCAGCTCCTTGAGAATAGACGCCTCGGAACGACTCTGGATGATGCGGCCTTCGTGTTCGGTAATCGAGCAGAACGTGCAGCCGCCAAAGCAGCCGCGCATGATGTTGACCGAGAAGCGGATCATTTCCCATGCCGGGATACGGGCATCCTTGTAAACCGGGTGCGGCTTGCGGGCATAGGTCAGGTCGTAGACATAATCCATTTCCTTGGTCGTAAGCGGAATCGGCGGCGGATTGAGCCAGACTTCGCGGTCGCCATGACGCTGCACCAGCGCGCGCGCGTTGCCCGGATTGGCCTCCAGATGCAGCACGCGCGAGGCATGGGCATACAGCACCGGGTCTTTGATCACTTCTTCATACGCTGGTAGACGGATAAACTGATGGCTGCGGTCTGCCTTGGGCTTGTTCGGCTTGCGCACGATGGCAATCACCTGCGTGCCAGGCTCCAATCCCTTGTTCGCAGCATTGGCTGCAGTAGAGGCACAGGATTCGCCGGTTTGCTCCATCGCCGGCTCCATGGCATACGGGTCTATAGGCTTGTCGATTTTCCCCGGCCTGTCCAGCGCCGTGGAGGAAACCTCCTCCCAGCCCTCCGGCACCTGCTTGCGCAGGAAAGCAGTGCCGCGGATATCGGTAATCTCGCTCACCGGCTCACCCTTGGCAATGCGGTGGCTAAGTTCGATCAGCGCACGTTCGGCATTGCCGTACAGCAGAATATCCGCTTTGGAATCCACCAACACCGAGCGCCTGACCTTGTCCGACCAGTAATCGTAATGCGCGATACGGCGCAGTGAAGCCTCAATGCTGCCGATCACCAGCGGCACGCTTGGATAGGCTTCGCGACAGCGCTGGGAATACACCAGGATGGCGCGGTCAGGCCGCTTGCCTGCGACCGCCCCAGGCGTATAGGCGTCATCAGAACGGATTTTGCGGTCAGCCGTGTAATGGTTGACCATGGAATCCATATTGCCCGCCGTGATGCCGAAATACAGGTTAGGCTTGCCCAGCGCGCGAAACGGGTCTGCCGATTGCCAATCCGGCTGGGCAATGATGCCAACGCGGAAACCCTGTGCTTCCAGCAGGCGGCCTATCA
The DNA here is from genome assembly GCF_036844465.1 of Methylobacillus sp. Taxonomy (NCBI): domain Bacteria; kingdom Pseudomonadati; phylum Pseudomonadota; class Betaproteobacteria; order Nitrosomonadales; family Methylophilaceae; genus Methylobacillus; species Methylobacillus sp. The sequence continues at coordinate 352,066 of NZ_DAIUFW010000002.1, read as the reverse complement.
ATGCCATGCCAAAACTGGGATGGTCGATATAGGCGTCGCCAGTGACCAGAATAATGTCGCAGCTATCCCATCCCAGGCTGTCCATCTCGGCCCGGCTCATGGGAAGAATAGGCGCTGTGCCAAAGCGTTTGGCCCAATACGGCCGATAAGCACTCAGTAAACGTGGAGATTCCATACGGGCGGCATTTTACACGGGAATGCTGTCAGCATGACAAAATCCCATTGAAAAATTTGAAATTTAATTGATAAATCAGTGAATTAATCGCACATCACTTCACACCATTACTGATAGTGGCCCTGAAATAAAACCATGTCCCAAATGACGGACTTGAACCCAAGTGGAGTTACACTATGCTTCATCAGTCATGCAGTAATTTAGAGCGTTTTATATTCAATTTAAAATGCACAGGAGACTTCCAATGACTCACCCAGAAGAGGCAAAACCACCCTTTCCTCCCTTTAGTGCCGAGACAGCAGCGCAGAAAGTGCGACTGGCTGAGAATGCGTGGAATACGCGCGACCCGGAACGGGTGGCGTTGGCTTATACGCCGGACAGCCTATGGCGTAACCGTGCCGAGTTCCTGCAAGGCCGCGAGGCCATTGTTGGTTTTCTCACACGCAAATGGAGTAGAGAGCTGGACTACCGCCTGATCAAGGAATTATGGGCATTCCATGATAACCGCATTGCTGTACGCTTTGCCTATGAATGGCATGACGACTCCGGACACTGGTTCCGCTCCTACGGCAACGAGAATTGGGAATTTACCGAGAGCGGGCTGATGCAACGCCGCATTGCCAGCATCAACGATCTGCCTATCCAGGAATCCGAACGGAAATACCATTGGCCCTTGGGCCACAGGCCGGATGACCATCCCGGCTTATCGGAGCTAGGCCTGTGAAACAGCGACTACACCGCTTGCAGGCCTGGCATCACTGCTGCCCTGATTGCCGGAACCACCCAACTTTTTACCCTGCTGGCGGTAGCAGCCAATAGTAGAACTGCAACTTATGATGACACCTTCAAACTGGCTGCCTTGGGCAGTTCTTTCCGCCTGCTTCGCTGCGCTGACCGCCATCTTTGCCAAGGTCGGCGTGCGCGGCGTGGACCCTGACCTGGCGACGCTGATCCGCACGGTGCTCATTTTCTGCGTCCTCGCGCCGTTCGTCTGGTTCACAGGCAAATGGAGCAATCCTCTTACCCTCTCGAGTCACACGCTCATATTCCTGACCTTATCAGCACTGGCGACTGGCGCTTCCTGGGTATGCTATTTCCGCGCCCTGCAACTAGGCAACGCGAGCCAAGTGGCCCCGGTGGATAAGTTCAGCATTGTATTGGTGGCGGCATTCGCCTATTTGCTGTTGGGTGAGCGCCCCACGCCAAGGGAATGGATTGCCATCGCGCTGATCTCCGGCGGTATATTGCTATTTGCATGGCCGGCAGGCCAAGCGAATAGCTGACTTTTATCCATCATCTCAAAACATCATGGCTTTCCCGCCAGCAGATGATCCATAATCGGGCATTCAAGATGCTGGTCGCTCTGGCAGGCCTTCTCCGTGAGTCTCAACCAGCCTCGAACACGGAATTTCTGGCAGGCCCCCAACGAGATATTGAAGACGGCAAACACTTTTTTCGTCCAGACGAAACTCGACGGCCGCAAACTAAAATCATGAGCGCCTGCTCTCATTTATCGGCGATGTAACAACAGGTCATGAAGACGCAATTATCCGGGTTTCACTTTGGTTGAACCTGCAAACATTAAGAAAATAAATATGTTCAACGATTCCAAACAACAATATGGCAGCATCAGCAAATTGCTGCATCGGGTAATGGCGCTGCTGATAGGCTGGTAACTGCTCAAGTTCGGTGACTGCATTACCGAAGGCGAGCATTGGGTAGGCCAGCACTGGTTATCCATTGGCTCGTTGCTACAGCTGTTGATTGTAGTGCGTCCGCTAGCGGGGGCACCGCCCTGTGCAAGAGCCAACTATGGCGCAGGAACAGGTAATTGATACCCTGATTGGCATGGCAGTTGGTATGGTGCTGGCGCCGGTATTTTCAATGCTGGAAAACGTGTTTACCTGGTCCGACATCACGCTGATCGCTTACCCTGGAAGGCCGACAGATGAAACTGTTTTCACACCGTTTCTACAGGCGGCCCTTCAGGTTTTTCGTTCAGGCTCAGGCAATGCTCTCGACAATGCCGCCTTCAACCCGCAGGGCGGCACCGGTGGTAGCACTGGCTTGTTTGGAAGCCGCATAAACGCAAAGGCTGGCCACTTCTTCCGGTTCGGCGAAACGCTTGAGCAAGGTAGAAGGACGGTTCTCTGCCAGGAACAGGGCTTCCATTTGCTCCGGGGTAACGCCACGCTCGGCCGCCAACTCTGCCATCATTGCCTTGCCACCTTCGGTACGAGTTGGCCCCGGCAGAATGGTATTTACCGTTACACCGCTGCCGGCCAGCACCTTGGCCAAGCCACGGGAAACGCCCTGCAGGGCGGCCTTGCTTACACCGTAGTGCACCATCTCGGTCGGAATGTTCAGCGCTGATTCACTGGAAATAAACTGGATACGCCCCCAGCCGCGATCCTTCATGCCACTGGCATAATGCCGGGCCAGTCGCACACCGCTCATCACATTCACCTGAAAGATTTGTTCCCAGCTGGCATCATCGATCTCGAAAAAAGGCATGGCACCGTAAATACCAAGGTTATTGACCAGAATATCGACCTCTGGCTGTTGTTCGATTACGGCATGGCAACCCTCAACAGTACCCGCATCGGCAACAATGCCTTTGGCATCGTCACGGCCGCTAGCCTGTTGAATAGCGGCGAGCGCCTTGTCCACTTTGGCCTGATGACGGCCGACAATAGTTACCTGGGCCCCAGCGCTGGCCAGGCCTGATGCAATGGCCAAACCTATACCAGCGGTTGATCCAGTGACAAGTGCCCGCTTGCCGTTCAATTCAATTTTCATGTTTACTCTCCGTTCATTTTGAAGGTGACTTACCACCCTATGTTGGTTTACGCCATAGCCGTGCTTTTATAGCGTTGTGCGTTATTTGAGACATATCGTATAAAAACCACTCCAAAAGTGAATCGCCCTACCTGAACTAGGCACTTTCGCCCTTGCTGGAATACTGCTTCTCGAACTCTACCGGAGACGGACTATCGTTGTAACCATGGCGCCGGGTTGGGTTGTAAAACATCTCGATATAATCGAATACATCTCGTCTGGCTTCCTCACGGTCCACGTAGATTCTGCGTCGTATCCGCTCTCGCTTCATTCGCTGGAAGAAACTCTCCGCAACATCCATCAATACCTAGCTGATTGCCATTCCCTTGGAGCATTAGCCATGTCGCTTGGCCACATTGACGCTGGGAACCTGACGCAGCAAGGTCAATAACCGCGCAAGCTGGCCCAGCTCTGCGATTTCAATGGAAAAGCTCATTTTTGCCTGGTTGTTGCGGCTTTGCGTCCTGACCTGTGTGACATTGATACGCTCGCGCGCGAACAGGTCGCTGATATCACGCAGCAGGCCCTGTCGATCATAGGCTTCGATATCAATATCAACTGCCGCCAGTTTTTGCTGACGATTCCCCCATTGGGTGGCAAGCAGCCGGTCGTGTTTATCCTCCGGCAGACGCTTGATAAAGGAACAAGCCTGGCGGTGTATGGTCACGCCACGTCCCCGCGTGACATAGCCGACAATGGGATCAGGTGGGGCCGGTTTGCAGCACTTGGCCATGTAGGTCATCAGGTTGCCAACGCCTTCCACCAGTACGCCGGAAGAATCGGTATCGCTACCTGATTTCAGCAGGAAAGGGACATCCTGCCCAGGTTTGGATGGTATTTCGGTTTGCAGGACCTGAGTGATCTGATGCTCCCCAACCTCTCCCCGGCCAATCGCAGCAAACAGCTCATCCAGCTTGGGGAAATGCAGTTTTTGCGCAATTTTCTCAAGATTGAGATCCACCACGCCAAGACGATTCAGCTCCTTGTCCAGCCGGGCGCGCCCTTGAGTAACATCCTCCTCAAAATTCTGGTAGCGGAACCAGTGCCTGACCTTGGCGCGCGCGCGCGAACTTTGCAGATAGCCGAGATTGGGGTTGAGCCAATCCCTGCTCGGCGCTCCTTGCTTGGCCGCCAGTATTTCAACTCTCTGGCCATTTTGCAGCTTGTAGTTGAGCGGCACGATGCTGCCATCCACCTTGGCGCCCCGCGTGCGATGCCCGAGATCGGTATGCACGACATAAGCAAAATCCACAGGCGTCGCGCCACGCGGCAAGTCCACCACCCTGCCTTGCGGCGTCAGTACGTAAACCTTGTCCTGGAACAGCTCATTCTTGAATTGCCCAAGGCTTCCGTCCTCCGTGGAAACGTCCTGTTTCCATTCAAGGATCTGCCTTAGCCAGACGATCTTTTCGTCAAACTTGTTATCCGCCTTCTTGCCTTCCTTATAGCGCCAGTGCGCCGCCACCCCGAGTTCGGAGTTGTAATGCATTTCGTGGGTGCGGATCTGTATCTCAAGCGGCAAATGGCGTGGCCCAATCACAACCGTGTGCAGAGAGCGGTAATTATTGCTCTTGGGGCGGGCGATATAGTCGTCAAACTCCTTGGGAATAGGCTGCCAGAGGTTATGGATCAAGCCGAGCGCGGTGTAGCAATCCTTGATGTCATCGACAAGGATGCGCACTGCCCGTACATCATATAGTTCATTAAAGGAAATTTGTTTGCGGCGCATCTTGTTGACGATGCTGTAGATATGCTTGGGCCGCCCCATCATCTCGGCCTTGATGCCTGCCGTTTGCAATTGTTGCTGCAGAATATTCAATACTTCTTGTATATATTGCTCACGCTCTACCCGCTTTTCAGCAAGCAGCTTGGCGACCTCCTTGTAAAGCTTGGGCTCAAGAAAACGCAGTGATAAATCCTCCAACTCCCACTTGAAGTGCCAGATACCCAAGCGATTGGCCAGTGGCGCAAAAATGGTACTGGCTTCCTGAGCGATGCGCTGCTGTTCCTCCTGTGACGCGCCATCAAGGCTGCGCATGGTTTCCACGCGGTCCGCCAGTTTGATCAGGACTACCCGGATATCCTCCACCATGGCCAGCAACATCTTGCGCAGGCTTTCAACCTGCTCCTGCTGTAATTCATCTTCTCGCCTGCGATCCTTGGCATGGCTGATATCGGGGCGGCTAAAGCCTTGTATCCGCTCCATGCGCGCGATTCCTCCCACCAGCGCCACAATTCGCGGATCAAATACCTCCTGCAGTTTTTCCTTCCATTTCGGCAGATGTTCCGGGCACGCATGCAGAATGGTAGCGGCAATGGCTTCCGCATCCATCTCCATTCCGGCCAGGATAGATGCCACGCCCATGACATGATGCAACACTGAAACACCAGTGATTTCATGATGACCAGCGTAACAGGGCTTGGCAAAATCCAGGCTCTTGCGTATCAGGGCAACCTCTTCGGGAGAAAATTGCTTGTTCAGCGCAGCAAACCACGTCTCGGTGTCGAGCACGCCTTGCTCACTTGCCTGGGAGAGAATATCAGGGACAAAAACCATATCGCATTATGTCATCAAATAGTCATCGGGATGATTTACCCTGCTCATTACAACTGATCTTTTCCAAAGTTCCCGCCTTCGAACAGGTTCTTGAGCAGCTTGCTGAAAATATGGTCAGCCCAAGCTCGCCCATGCATGACAGAGACTTACCTGCATAATCATGCGTCCACCCACAGGGTTATCCACAGAATATGTGAATGAATCGACTCGCCTTCGCCATATGGGCACTTTTTGAGGATGGCGTGGTCGGAATACCAGTCTCATTCAATCAATAATCAATATGAGGATAATCAACATGATGAAACGCACGTTCGCCACACTGGCCATGATTGGCGCTTTTACCGCCCCAGCCCACGCTGCTGAAGATGTGTCCCAGCTCAACCCGCAACCCGGACAATGGAGTACAGTGATTGCTATTTATGACCATCTGCAAAATCATTATTTGCTAAAGACCTCCGTCCATGACGATATCGCCTCCTGCTCCGCTCGTCTGCAAAATACTGCCGAGCAGATCAAGAAAGCCAACAATATCGTGTATACCGCTCCGCGTAATACAAAAGTGAGTTTCACCAAGGAAGAAGGAGTGGAGAACGAGGCCAAGGTATTGGAAATCCGTTGCGTACTGGAGCCTTTTCAACCGGAACGCGTATAAATCCTGTCAACCAGCTTTTTCCGTTTCTCAATGGCACTCTCCGGAGTGCCATTTTTATGACTGGTCTTTATTAAGCTCTGTCACTGAATAACCTTATCAATCCCCTCCCGATTACGGGTAAAGTAATACAGTCAATGCCCTCAGGATTCTGTCATGCCGATCTCCCGCACCCATCTATTACCGCTGCTGGCGATTGCCAGCCTCAGCGCTTGCGCTCATGCAGCTAAACTGGAGGCAACAGCCCCTTATCCCGCAGCAGAAAACGGTTATACCCGCTACGCCATTCACCTGCCCAAGCTTGCTGCCGAAAATGAGGCAAAGCTTGAAATCCAGGTCGGCAAGACAATGGAAGTCGATTGCAATCAACACGGCTTCCGCGCCCAACTGGTCGAGCACACATTGCAAGGCTGGGGCTATTCATACTATCGCGTGGAAGACATCAAGGGCCCCGTCTCCACATTGATGGCTTGTCCAGAACAAAGCAAGACCCGGAAGTTTGTGACGGCAGGTGGTGATGATTTCATTTTGCGCTACAACAGCAAATTGCCTGTTCTTATTTACGTCCCCCAAGGATTTGAACTGAGATACCGCATCTGGCATGCTGCACCAGACTTTCAGATTGCTCATCCAGAATAGCCTTCCCGCTCGCCATCATCTTGAATAACGTTGCTGTTCAACTACACTTTCACTTATATGAAAACAGGACTACTCCCTAAGGGGTGTGGGTTTATTTGGCTTAATCGTATAAAATAGCGGGTTGATGAGGTTATCTGTCAAAAACAGCTGATAGATTTCAAGGAGTAGTACTTACCCCTGTCTTGTCAAGATTGCTGCCACACGCACTTTCTCCACAGCAATTGATACCCGGCTTACAGTGTCGCCTACCGGCAACACACTCATTGTCGGCAGCTCGCCGGCAATGGGCACCTGGGGAAACAAGCAACAATGCTTTCCTTGGGCAAGTATGGCATGTGGTTTTATGAGTCCTTTACATTGTTGAGATGCTGAAATGATAAAAAAGCGATATCCCAGACTATTCGGTCTGTTGTCCACATTAGGCGCCACACTACTGCTCAGTGGCTGTGACTTTGTGTTGTTTGATCCCAAAGGTCAGATAGGGCTTGAGGAACGATCTCTAATCATCACTGCAACATTGTTGATGCTGATTGTCGTCATCCCCGTCATGATCATGACTCTGGTATTTGCCTGGCGCTATCGCGCTTCCAACACCAAAGCCACCTACACTCCGGACTGGGCGCACTCAAACAAGATCGAAGTAGTCGTCTGGACCATTCCCGTCATCATCATCATCATATTGGGCACCATCACCTGGAGAACCACACACTCCCTGGACCCACGCCAACCAATCGACTCCGAGCATCCCCATCTCACTGTGCAAGTCGTCTCGCTCGACTGGAAATGGTTGTTCATCTACCCAGAGCAAGGCATCGCCACCGTCAACGAACTGGCATTCCCGGTCAATGTTCCGGTACGTTTTGAAGTCACCTCTGGCTCAGTAATGAATTCCTTCTTCATCCCGCAACTCGGCAGCCAAATCTACGCCATGGCCGGTATGAAGAATACCTTGCACCTCATCGCCAACGAGGAAGGCAACTATCGCGGCATGTCGGCCAACTACAGTGGCCATGGTTTTTCCGGCATGAATTTTAAGGCCAATGTGACCTCACAGGAAAAATTTGACGATTGGGTACAACAGGTCAAGCAATCCAATGCCAATCTGGATAGCGTCAAATACACCGCTCTGGAACAGGCTTCTTACAATAATCCTATTGAGCGCTTCTCCGAAGTAACGCCCAATCTCTATGACGGCATTGTCGAGAAGTACACCCATTCGCATACGCACTCACCTTCGAAGGGCAAGGAGTAAAAATGTTTGGTAAATTAACCCTGGAAGCGGTTCCCTACCACGAACCGATTATCATGATCACGCTAGCCGTGGTCGGTGTGTTGGGGCTGGGCATCGCCGCCGCCCTGACACATTTCAAGAAATGGAAATGGCTCTGGTCTGAATGGTTGACCTCGGTTGACCACAAGAAGATCGGCATCATGTATATCCTGGTCGCCATGGTCATGCTGTTGCGCGGCTTTGCCGATGCCATCATGATGCGAGGCCAACTGGCTGTCGCTTCAGCTGGCGCTGAAGGCTTCCTGCCCCCGCACCATTACGACCAGATCTTCACCGCCCACGGCGTCATCATGATTTTCTTCATGGCCATGCCGTTCATGGTCGGCCTCATGAACATCGTAGTGCCATTGCAAATCGGCGCGCGTGACGTGGCCTTCCCGTTCCTCAACTCCCTGAGCTTCTGGCTGTTCGTGGTCGGCGTCGCCCTCATGAACATTTCCCTTGGGGTCGGCGAATTCGCCCAGACCGGCTGGCTGGCCTATCCGCCACTTTCCGGCATTGAGTACAGCCCAGGCGTAGGGGTGGATTACTGGATCTGGAGCTTGCAAATTTCCGGGTTGGGAACGTTGCTTACCGGGGTCAACTTCCTCGTCACCATCCTGAAGATGCGCGCGCCTGGCATGACCCTGATGAAGATGCCGGTGTTCACCTGGACCGCGCTCTGCACCAACATCCTGATCCTGGCGGCCTTCCCTGTGCTGACCGCCACGATCGCGATGCTGACGCTGGACCGCTACCTCGGCACCCACTTCTTCACCAACGAGCTCGGCGGCAACCAGATGATGTACGTCAACCTCATCTGGATCTGGGGCCACCCCGAGGTATACATCCTGATCCTGCCGGCATTCGGCGTCTTCTCAGAAGTCGTAGCCACCTTCACCAAGAAGAAGCTGTTCGGCTACACCTCTCTGGTATGGGCAACTGCAGTGATCACCATCCTGTCGTTCATCGTCTGGCTGCACCACTTCTTCACCATGGGCGCGGGCGCCAATGTCAATGCCTTCTTCGGCATTGCCACAATGATTATTTCCATCCCGACCGGTGTGAAGATCTTCAACTGGCTGTTCACCATGTATCGCGGGCGCATTGAATTCACCAGCCCGATCATCTGGACCATCGGCTTTTTGTTCACCTTCACCATTGGGGGCATGACCGGCGTATTGCTGGCAGTGCCTGGCGCCGACTTCGTGTTGCATAACAGTCTGTTCCTGATTGCCCACTTCCATAACGTCATCATCGGTGGCGTGGTATTCGGCTATCTGGCTGGTTTCGCCTACTGGTTCCCCAAGGCGTTCGGCTTCAAGCTCAACGAAAAACTGGGCCGCATTTCCGCCTACTTGTGGATCAGCGGCTTTTTCCTGGCCTTTATGCCGCTATACATGCTGGGCTTCATGGGCATGACGCGCCGCCTGAACAATTATGACAACCCTGCCTGGACGCCAATGCTATATGTGGCTCTGTTCGGTGCATTTGTTATCGGCCTGGCTATCGTGTTCCAACTGCTCCAGCTTTATGTCAGCGTCCGTGACCGCAAGCAGAATCTGGATCTGACTGGCGACCCATGGGGTGGCCGCACGCTGGAATGGTCTACATCTTCACCTCCTCCTTTCTATAACTTCGCCAAAGTACCTGCAGTGAAAGGCCTGGATGAATGGTGGACGATGAAGCAGGACGGCAGAGCCAATGAAGTCCCGGCAAAGTATGAAAAGATCCATATGCCAAGAAATGCTGCTGAAGGCGTCATCATCAGCGCATTCAGCCTGGTATTCGGCTTTGCCTTCATCTGGCACATCTGGTGGCTGGTGATCTTCAGCACTGCTGCCATGTTGTTCACCGTGATCGCACGCAGCTATAACAGCAATGTCGATTACTACGTGCCAGCGGAAGAAGTCACCGCCATTGAAAACAAGCATATTCAAGTTAAACAAGCGAGTCAGGCGTAATCATGTCTAGTCAAACTGTGCATACACAACACGCTCATGCTGCAGAGCATGAGCACCACCACGACGCCGGTGCCACGAAGATATTCGGGTTCTGGATTTACCTGATGACGGACTTGATATTGTTCGCGACCCTGTTCGCGACCTATGCAGTCCTGAGCACCAGCTTTGCTGGCGGCCCTACCGGCAAGGATATTTTCGAGCTGGACTATGTGCTAGCAGAAACCTTCCTGTTGCTGTTCAGTAGCATCACCTATGGCTTTGCCATGATTGCCCAGCACAAGGGCAACAAGCAGGCTGTGCTGAACTGGCTCGCCGTGACCTTCCTGTTTGGCCTTGGCTTCATCGTGATGGAAGTTAATGAGTTCCATCACCTGATCCATCAAGGTTTTGGCCCTGACCGTAGCGCCTTCCTGTCTGCCTTCTTCACATTGGTTGGCACCCACGGCCTGCACGTTACCTGTGGCCTGATCTGGATGGCGGTGCTCATGGCGCAAATCTGGACCAAGGGCTTGACCGATACCAACAATACACGCCTGATGTGCCTGAGCCTGTTCTGGCACTTCCTGGATATTGTCTGGATCTGCGTATTTACTGTTGTTTATCTGATGGGAGTGCTGTAAATGTCACATGGACACGCTGAACGCGCTGGCGCAGGCCATGGCAGCGTCAAGTCTTACCTGATTGGCTTTGTTCTTTCCGTAATCCTAACGGTGATTCCGTTCGGATTGCTGATGTTCCCGAACGAACTATCCTCATCCACCATCCTGACCACCATCCTGGTGTTCGCCGTGGTGCAGATCGTGGTGCACCTTGTGTATTTCCTGCACATGAACACCTCTTCGGAACAGAGCTGGAACGTGACGGCCTTCATCTTTACCGTGATCATCCTCGCCATCGTGGTAGTGGGTTCACTGTGGGTCATGTTCCACCTGAACCACAACATGATGAGGCCTTTCTAAGCCAGATCGATGAAGCAATATCTACTCCTCACCAAGCCAGGCATCATCTTCGGTAACCTCATTTCGGTTGCCGGAGGGTTTTTCCTGGCCTCCAGAGGTGATATCGATTTTCCCCTGTTTCTGGCAACCGCCATCGGCATTTCGCTGGTTATTGCCTCGGGCTGTGTACTGAATAACTACATAGATCGGGACATCGACAGCAAGATGGAGCGTACCCGCAACCGGGCATTGGTTCAGGGGTTGGTTCCGGCACGCAACGCCGTTATTTATGGTTGCCTGCTGGGAATTGCAGGCTTCGCCCTGCTCTACACAGCGACCAACATGCTCACCGTCTGGCTATCGTTGTTCGGCTTTGCCATTTATGTTGGCGCCTACAGCCTTTATCTGAAACGCCATTCCGTCTATGGCACCCTAATTGGTAGCCTGTCCGGTGCGGCTCCTCCTGTCATCGGTTATTGCGCGGTCAGCAATGAGTTCGATATGGGCGCTTGGATATTGCTGGTCATTTTCAGCATCTGGCAAATGCCGCATTCCTATGCCATTGCAATTTTCCGGCTCAAGGATTACACGGCCGCCGCCATTCCAGTATTGCCCGTCAAAAAAGGCATCCTGGCCACCAAAAAGCATATCGTGCTGTATATCGTGGCGTTCATTATTGCCACCATCATGCTGACCCTGAGCGGCTACACAGGCAACCAGTTCCTCGTAGTCGCCGGGGTAATCAGCGTTTACTGGCTGGGGCTGGCCCTAGCTGGTTACAAGACCAGCAATGACCAGCGCTGGGCAAAAAAACTGTTCATGTTCTCCATCATCACCATCACTGCCCTGAGCGTCATGATGTCCATCGACTTTCAGGAACCACGCAAGGATGGGGTATGGGTTGCTATCCACAATCCAGCAACACAATCCATGAAAATAGATTAAGCCACTCTCGTTTGAGTATAAAAAGCCGTTGCTTGCAACGGCTTTTTATTTGCCTGCCATTTCTGGCAGTTCGTGCGCCAGCATGGATGTGCCGACGATATTCCGGGCAGTTGCAGTTTCATCCTCGGTATAAGTATGGATCACCAATACCGCATATCCTCGCTCCACAGCATCATTCACCAGATCAGAGAACTGGCGCTCATGGTTTGAAATGCCTCTGGCTGCACCGATGAATCCACCGACAACCGCACCCCACCCTATCATGGTCAAAGGCGCAATAATAGGACTGGCGACAAACAAACTTACATTCGCCGCAACCAATGCAATTTCCCCCAGCGCCCCCACACCAGCACCGATGGCCGTGCCGAGAGTCCCATCCACCGCTACATTCTTCAGCACTTCTTTGCTGTCTTCAGCCTGCCCGATATCAGCAGGTGGATGTGCTGCCACTACTTGTATCTGCTCTTTGGGGAGCCCTTCATCCATTAACTGCCGGGCTATACGGTATGCGTCATCCAAATGAGGATAAATCCCGGTCACGCTGTCCAGATAGTCATCTTTCATGATGCCTCCTCTTCATGCTACTTGTTCTGAATCGTCAAGCCGACGTACCGGCAAGGCCACTCAGCAATATCCATGATACATTCCCATATCAGCTACTTTTTGACCGAATCCAGGTTACAAGTGAAATGTCAGCTTTCAGCATAACCATCGCCCAGTCATCTGCATGCCAGTTCATTCCGAAAACCATGTCAGATGAGTCTTACACATGACGCAGCATCACCCCCGCCTGCACCAAGGCCTATTGATCCTTGCCATCATCCTGATTGGCATCAACCTGCGCCCGGCATTTTCCAGCATTTCTCCCTTGTTAAGCGAGATACGCCATAGCCTGGCCTTGAGCGGCAGCGCTGCCGGCATGCTGACCACATTGCCGGTTGCCTGCCTGGGTATATTCGCTCCTCTCGCGCCTTGGCTAGCCCGGCACTACGGCGCAGAAAGACTGGTAATGCCATTACTACTGGCCCTGGCAATCGGGCTCGCGCTGCGCGGCCTGTGGCATGTTTCCTGGCTCTTTACCGGCACGGGCATCGCCGGTATCAGCATCGGCCTGCTCGGTATTCTGCTACCCAGCATCATCAAGCGCGAATTTCCTGCCCATCCAGACTTGATGACAGGCGTATATACCATGGCTTTATGCCTGGGAACAGCGCTGGCTGCCGGTATTGCCTTCCCGTTATTCTCAGCATTGCAGAGCCTGCCTTTGGCACTCGCACTCTGGGCCCTGCCTGTATTGCTTGCCATCCTGTTCTGGTGGCCGTTCCGCCACCTTGGCAAAACTGTTCACGCTGTCACCACTTCTACGAGCAATTGGCAACAACTCCTGCGCGATAAGCTGGCCTGGCATGTCACCATGTTTATGGGCTTGCAAAGCGCGCTGGCCTATTGCGTATTTGGCTGGTTGCCCACCATATTGCAGGATCGTGGCATTGATGCCGTTCAGTCCGGCCTGTTTCTTTCTGGCTCTGTCATGACCCAAGTCGTTTCCGCCTTGCTCATCCCATGGATTGCCTCCTTGATGCGCGACCAGAAATGGATGAACTTCCTGATGTTCATCATGATTTTCATCGGCTTCATGGGAGCAATTTATGGTGAGACGGATGCCATGTGGTGGTGGATGATCATACTGGGCTTGGGCCAGGGAGGCGGTTTTGCCATGGCGCTGGCCATGATAGTGCTGCGCACACGCACCCCGTCGCAGGCGACGCAACTTTCGGCAATGTCGCAAGGACTAGGCTACGCGCTGGCCTCTCTAGGCCCTTTAATCATGGGTATCATGCATGAATCCAGCGATAGCTGGCAGGATATGGGATGGCTACTTTCCGCCATTACCTTGGTTGGGCTTTTTCATGGAAGCAAGGCAGGCGCCAGGCGGTTCGTACTGGAATGAAAATAAACGCCATGGGCCAGGAATAACAAAGGGAAGCTCGAAAGCTTCCCTTTTCGACCATCTATGCTTCAATCACCTATGCAATCAGCGTTGACGCGCCTTGAAACGCGGGTTGCTTTTGCAGATGACAAATACCTTTCCATGACGACGCACAACCTTGCAGTCGCGGTGGCGCGTCTTGGCGGATTTAAGTGATGACAGGATTTTCATGACAGTTCACCTCATTTAAGAATGATTGTCATTATGTCAGCTTCACTCCATAATTGCAACAATGTTGCAATTAAAATCAACCTATCCCAACTGATAATGCTTGCGCAACGCCTGCTTCACATTCCATGTACACGATAAACCTGCTGGAAATGTCACCAGGTCTCCCTTGCCAAAACTCACTGGTACACCATCGCCATTGGGCGTAATGGTCACTTCGCCTTCGAGGATATAGGCAATTTCCTGCTCACCAAAGCTCCAGGGGAAAACCGATACTTCCTTGGACCAAGTAGGCCAGCGTGACACGCCTAATTCATTCAAGCGCTCCTGGCTAGGTTGGTGCTCTATCTTGATTTCACTCATTTTCATCTCCTTTTATCATTCCAGTCGTTAACGATTACCGCCCGCAATGCTGAGCGGTGACTCCTGCATCAATGCAATCTGCTCGCGTAGTTCCAGAATACGGTCTTGCCAATATTGCTGCGTATTAAACCAGGTAAATGTCATGGGGAACGCCGGATCATCCCAACGCTTTGCCAGCCAGGCAGAATAATGAATCAGGCGCAGGGTGCGCAAGGCCTCTATCAGATGCAGCTCTGCCGGGTTGAAATCATGGAAACATTCATACCCTTCCAACAATTCCGCCAGTTGCAGGTTCATTTCTTCCCGCGTGCCAGACAATAGCATCCATAAATCCTGAATGGCAGGCCCCATCCTGCTGTCATCAAAATCAACGAAATGCGGCCCACCCTCCGTCCACAGCAGATTGCTCAAATGGCAATCACCATGCAAACGCAAGGTAGCAATATCACCAGCGCGGTCAAAGCAATATTTAACACCTTCCAGCGCCTGCTCCACCACACTGCGGTAGGCAGGTGTCAAATCCGCCGGTATGAACTGGTGCTCCAGCAACCATTGGGCAGGTTCCGCACCGAAACTGTGCAGATCAATGCCAGGACGGTGCCGATATGCTTGTTGTGCACCAATTGCGTGAATTCGGCCAAGAAAACGCCCTATCCACTCCAGCCGCCCTTCCTGATCAAGCTCGGGCACACGTCCGCCGCGCCTGGGGAAAACGGCAAAATAGAAATCCTGATATTGCTGCAACGTATTGCCATTGATCAGCAGGGGCGCCACGACTGGAATTTCAGCATCAGCCAGCTCCAGAGAGAATGCATGTTCCTCCAGGATCTGCTCGCAGCTCCAGCGCCCTGGCCGGTAGAATTTAACGACTACAGGCAGCTGCTCTTCCACGCCTACCTGGTAAACGCGGTTTTCATAGCTATTGAGCGCCAGCAGGCGGCCATCCCCCAGGATACCGATACTGGCCAGCGCATCGAGCAACAGGTCGGGAGTCAAGGTGGAAAACGGTACAGATGTAATCAAGGCAAAACACTTTATAAAAATTTCAGATATTAGCCGGCAGCATGAATAGGCAGCCGGCAGAGGTTAGCATGTCGAAGGGCAAACTCCCACTCCAGAAAAAATTTGCATCCATACGCACCATTATTGTGCACTCCTCCGCACCATTCTGGTTCAATCGCATCACAGCCTTTCATCACTGCATACCTCATGTCTATGTTGATTAGCAGGCATTCATGGGGATTTTCCAATCGGTCAATTTCAGAGAGATACATGCCATAATATCTCCTTGTCATCAACGCACAAAAATGGTGCAAACAAAGCACAAAAATGGTGCATCTCAATGATATAAAAGTGAATTTTTTTGGTGCATTTTTATTTCTCATGAGAGAGAATGCATCACTTTTGTTCAAACTCATGGAGATAAGAGGGTATGAAGTATCAATCGGCACATGATTTTCTAGCCGTGGTCGCACAAAAAAATCCCGGTCAGCCGGAATTCCTGCAAGCTGTTACAGAAGTTGTAGAAAGCCTGTGGCCATTCATCAGCAAGAACCCCCGCTATGCAGAACATGGTGTGCTGGATCGCCTGGTTGAGCCAGAGCGTGCCATTATATTCCGCGTCTCCTGGGTAGATGACAAAGGCGAGGTCCAAGTCAACCGTGGCTACCGCATCCAGCACAACGGCGCCATCGGCCCATTCAAGGGCGGTTTGCGCTTCCATCCCTCCGTAAACCTTTCCATCCTCAAGTTCCTGGCTTTTGAACAAACTTTCAAGAATGCGCTCACCACCCTGCCCATGGGCGGCGGCAAGGGTGGTTCCGACTTTGACCCCAAGGGCAAGAGCAATGGCGAAATCATGCGTTTCTGCCAGGCTTTCATCAGCGAATTGTTCCGCCATATCGGTTCCGATACTGATGTACCGGCAGGTGATATCGGCGTGGGCGCCCGTGAAATCGGCTATATGGCGGGCATGATCAAGAAACTCACCAACCGCGCGGACTGTGTGCTGACCGGCAAGGGCCTAAGCTACGGCGGATCCCTGATCCGCCCCGAAGCGACAGGCTATGGCGCTGTCTATTTTGCAGAGGAAATGCTGCGTCACAGCGGCCGCACCATTGCCGGCCTGCGCGTTGCGGTATCCGGTTCGGGCAATGTTGCGCAATATGCTATCGAAAAATGTATGGCGCTAGGCGCAAAAGTTATCACTGTCTCTGACTCCAGCGGTACCGTGGTCGATGAAGAAGGTTTCACCCCGGAAAAACTGCAAGTGCTGATGCAAGTCAAGAATGTGGAATATGGTCGTGTAGGTGATTACGCTGCTCGCGTGGGCGCGCGCTTTGTCGCTGGCTCTACTCCATGGTCCGTCAAAGCTGAGGTTGCTCTGCCATGCGCGACCCAGAACGAACTGAACGGTGACGATGCCGCTGCACTGATCGCCAATGGCCTGCTCTGTGTTGCAGAAGGCGCCAACATGCCATGTGATGCGGATGCCATGAAGCTGTTCGATGAGAAGCGCGTTCTCTACGCACCCGGCAAGGCCACCAATGCAGGCGGCGTTGCCACTTCCGGCCTGGAAATGACGCAGAACTCCATGCGTTTATCCTGGACTCGCGAAGAAGTCGATGCACGCCTGTTCGACATCATGAAGGGCATCCATGATGCCTGCGTGAAATACGGCACTCGCGCCGACGGTTCCGTAAATTATGTGGATGGCGCCAATATCGCTGGCTTCGTGAAGGTTGCCGATGCGATGCTGGCACAAGGCGTGATTTAACCCTCTTTCATGCCTCAAATAAAAAGAGCACCTGCGGGTGCTCTTTTTTATGCTGCTTTTGATTCAGATCAGTCATCGTCTACCGACATGCCCGGAAACAATACGTCAGTAAATCCAAATTGTGCCAGATCACGAATACGCATGGGGTACAGGATACCATCGAGGTGATCGCACTCGTGCTGCACGACCCTGGCATGAAAACCGCTTACCAAACGGTCTATCGGCTTACCGTATTGGTCAAAGCCAGTGTAGTGCAGCCGCTGATAGCGGGGAACCACGCCGCGCATGCCTGGAACGGATAAGCACCCTTCCCAACCGTCCTCCAGCTCCTCTCCAATCGGAGTCAATTGCGGATTGATTAGCACGGTGTAAGGTACTTGCTCGGCATCGGGATAGCGCGGGTTATGGCCCACGCCGAAAATGACAACGCGCAGGCTGACGCCGATCTGCGGCGCAGCAATGCCCGCACCGTTCAAATGCACCATGGTGTCTTCCATATCCCGGATCAGGGAATGCAGTTCGGGCGTATCAAATTGCGTGACAGGAGCGGCTTTTTGCAGCAACACCGGCTCCCCCATTTTCAATACTGGTCTAACAGGCATGTCCGACCACCACTCTTTCTATCAGTTTGCGCACGCGCTCCATGGTCCCATTCAAGACCTCGCTAATATCTTCATATTGTATGCAGTGCTTGCTGCCACCGCGACCCGCCGCATGATTGACGATGGGACACAAAGCAGCGTAGCGCATCTCCAGCTCCCGTGCCAATGCTGCCTCCGGCATGCCGGTCATGCCTACCAGGGTCGCGCCATCCTTTTCCAGCCGGTTGATTTCCGCTGCTGTTTCCAGCCTGGGGCCCTGCACACAGGCATAGACCCCTCCATCCAGCAACGTCTCGCCAATATTGCTCGCAGCCTCCAGACAAATATTGCGCAGGTGTGGGCAATATGGTTCGGTAAAATCAATATGCTTGACGGGCAAATCCCCCCCATCAAAAAACGTATTTTTACGACCATACGTATAATCAATGATCTGGTTAGGCAAGGTGATCATGCCTGGGCTCAAATCCTGTGTTATCCCGCCCACGGTACCTACTGAGATAATCTCGCGCACTCCCTCGGAATGCAGCGCCCAGATATTGGCGCGATAATTGACAAGATGCGGCGGAATGGTATGCCCGTGTCCATGCCTGGGCAGAAAAACCACCTCATAGCCGCAAATATCACCATAGCTCAATGGCCCGGAAGGCTCGCCGTACGGTGTGCGCATGATTTGCCTGCGCTTGATCTTGAGATTGGCCAGTTGGGTCAGCCCGGTACCACCAATAATCCCTAACATGAAAACTCCACAGCGATAGATCGCTACATTGTAGCGCAACATAATTTACTTGCCACGAAACGCGGCCAAGGATGTTTTGTGGCATACTCTGCCGACTATGACAACAGCCACCAATACCGCCATACAACAAAGCATGTCGCTTGTCAAAATGCATTACGAGAACTTCCCCGTTGCCTCCTTTCTGCTCCCGCGCAAACTGCGCGAACCCGTCAGCCTGATCTATGCGTTTGCCCGCCAAGCAGACGATTTTGCCGATGAAGGCAACCTCGCGCCGGAAGAGCGTCTGGCGCTCCTCGACGGCTTCCGCCAGCAGCTTGACCTGATCCGCAGCGGCGCACAACCGGACGTTCCCCTGTTCCAGGCATTGCAGGATACGATCAATAAACACCAGCTGCCGCTAGAGCCTTTTTACGACTTGCTATCCGCATTCAGCCAGGATGTCACCAAGACACGCTACGGTCACTTCGGCGAGCTCACCAGCTATTGCCGCCGCTCTGCCAACCCGGTAGGCCGCCTGTTGCTGCATCTATACGGTGCAGCCACGCCACGCAATATTGCACTCTCCGATGCCATCTGTACTTCCCTGCAACTGATCAACTTCCTGCAGGATATCGAAATAGATTATCGCAAGAACCGCATCTACCTGCCGCTGGACGAGCTGTACAAGTTCAACATCCACGACCAGCAAATTGCTAACGGCAATGCGCAAGGCACCTGGGGCATGTTCATGGAATTCCAGATCAACCGCACCCGCAGGCTGCTGCAAGCCGGCGCGCCGTTGGGCCTGGTTTTGCCTGGCCGCATCGGCCTGGAAATGCGTATGATCATTGCCGGCGGCGAGCGCATCCTGAAAAAGCTGCACAAAAGCCGCGGCAATGTCTTTAAGCAGCGCCCAACCCTGAATGCCTGGGACTGGGTATATATGTTCTACCGGGCGATCACCAAGAAATGAGTCCGCAGGAATATTGCCAGAAGAAAGCCGCTGCCAGCGGCTCCAGTTTCTACTATAGCTTCCTGTTTCTACCCAAGCCCAAGCGCGAGGCGATTACCGCGCTTTATGCCTTTTGCCGCGAAGTCGATGATATTGCGGATGAAGTGCAGGATCTCTCCGTCGCCCAAGCCAAGCTCAACTGGTGGCGCGGCGAAATCCTCAATCTTTACATTGGCAAGCCGCAGCATCCCGTCACTCAGGCATTAGAAGGCCCGGTCGCCGAATTTGATCTCAAGCAACAGCACCTGCTGGAGATTATCGATGGCATGCAGATGGATCTGGAGCAAAACCGCTACCGCGATTTTGCCGAGCTGGAGCTTTATTGCTATCGCGTCGCCAGCGTCGTCGGCTTGTTATCGGCCTCCATCTTCGGCTATAGCAATCCACAAACCTTGCAATATGCGCTCGACCTCGGCATGGCATTCCAGTTGACCAACATCACCCGTGACGTTGGTGAAGATGCGCGGCGCGGACGCATTTACCTGCCCCAGGATGAACTGGCCCGATTTGGCGTCACTGACCAGGATATCCTACAAGGAAAATCCTCGGACAATATGCGCAAGCTGTTGGAGTTCCAGGCCGAGCGTGCTGAGCAGTATTACGACAAGGCCCTGGCTGAGTTACCACCTGAAGACCGCAAATTGCAGCGCACCGGTCTGATCATGTCCGCCATTTATCGCACCCTGCTCAAGGAAATCCAGGCAGATGATATCCAGATAGTATTAAACGCCAGGGTTTCGCTGACGCCGATCAGGAAACTCTGGCTCGCATGGCTGACGTGGATACGCAACTGAGACCGCATGTCGCGGTCATTGGTGGTGGCTGTGCCGGATTAAGCGCCGCTGTCGCCCTCGCCCGAGCAGGTATCCGCACCACGGTTTTCGAATCCAGCCACCAACTTGGCGGCCGTGCACGTGGCGTACAGTGGCAAGGCACGACTCTGGATAATGGTCAGCATATTCTGCTAGGCGCATATGCAAGAACGCTGGAGTTGCTGCGGCTCTGCAATGTCAACCCCGATAAGGCCATGTTGCGCCTGCCGCTCAAGCTGGAAATGGCCAACACCTTCTCCTTGAGTTGCCCTTCGTTCCTGCCTGCCCCTTTGCATATACTGGCTGGTTTACTGCAAGCCAAGGGATTGAGCATGGCTGAACGCATGGGCGCCATACGCTTGATGGTTTCATTGAAAATCAACCAATTTCAGCTCGCCTCTGACATACCCTTGCAGCAATTCTTGTCAGGCCAGCCGCCGCGTGTCGTCACAATGCTGTGGGAGCCACTATGCCTAGCCGCGCTCAACACGCCTCTTGCCACCGCAAGCACGCAAGCATTTCTCAATATATTGCGCGACAGTTTTGCCCGTCACAAATCCGATAGCGATCTGCTATTGCCGCGTATGGACCTTTCTACACTGTTTGCTGGCCCTGCCGCGAACTATATCAAGACGCATGGAGGCGAAGTCCACCTCAACTGCAAAGTGGAAAAAATAAACTTTAATAACAGTTCATTAGAAATAAGTTTTAAAAAAGAAACTCATGATTTTAGCCATGTAATAATCGCCACCTCGCCGTTCCGCACTGCCCCCTTGTTGCAATCTTTGCCAGACATGGAGAAAGTCATTTCACAATGCACAGGCCTGCAATACCAGCCGATCTATACAATTTATCTGCAATACGCTGCGGAAATACGCCTGCCGGAGAGTATGTGCGGCATCACAGGTCGGCTGGGGCAATGGGTTTTTGATCGCGGGCAGCTTTATGGGCAGAAAGGCTTGATTGCAGTGGTAATCAGCGTCGAAGGCAAACATCAGACTTTATCCCAAGCAGAACTGGCAATTGCCATTCATCATGAGTTACAGGCCATTTTTCCACATATACTGTCCAGACCTCCCGAATGGCATAAAGTAATTGCCGAGAAACGCGCTACATTTGCCTGCGTGGCAGGATTAGATCGCCCTGGACAATATACCCCTCATAAAAACGTAGTGCTTGCAGGCGATTACGTCAGCACGGGCGACCGTTTGCAGGATTATCCCGCCACGATAGAAGGTGCTGTCAGGAGCGGTTTTCAGGCAGCAGAAATAATATTGAACAACATTAACTAAAACACTTCATCTTATGTTTAACCAAGATATTTATGATTTCATCATCCATTGGGCCATCATGAGCCTGTCATTGTGGATTGCCAGCCTATTGTTTTCTGGCCTGAATTTCAGGTCACGATCCGCCTTATTGATTTCCGCCCTGGCACTGGGCTTCGTCAATGCAATTCTCCGGCCTTTGCTGCTGATTCTCACATTTCCGCTTACCTTGGTAACATTTGGATTTTTCGCCTTGGTTATCAATGCATTGATGGTGATGCTGGTTGCCAAACTCGTTAAAGGGTTTGAGCTATCTGGTTTCTGGACAGCATTTTTCGTCAGCATTTTCATCGCCATCCTGGGGTTTGTGATCGAATGGTTTCTGCCGAGCCAAGGAATTGCATTGATACCAATCAGCAGCAGTCCTGACATCATTTCAATTTAGTGTTGCAGTCCAGACGTTTGCATGACAGCATTTTCGCCATTATGGTTATTTGCTATGCTTTCCGGCAGCGTATTGAACATTGCCTATCTATCTGCAATTGCCGTTATATTTAACGAAAAGTGAAAGATCACAATCTTGCGTATCCTTTTTGTCAGTTCTGAAGCATATCCCCTCATTAAGACTGGCGGCCTGGCAGATGTCAGCGGCTCCCTCCCCGCAGCTTTGCGTGATCTAGGCGTCGATATCCGTACCTTGCTACCGGGCTACCCGGCAGTGCTCAGCAAACTGCAAGGTGCGCGACAAATTGCCCAGCTGCATGGTTTGCCAGAGATAGGCACGGTTAACTTGCTGTTGGGCAAAATGCCAGACACCAAGGTGGATGTCATGGTCATTGAACATGCCGCCTTGTTTGACAGGCCAGGCGGGCCTTATACAAATGGATATGGTGATGACTGGGACGACAATGCCCTGCGCTTTGGCGTGCTCTCAAAATCCGCTGCCATCCTAAGCAGCCAGGATTCACCATTGAAAGACTGGGTTCCGGATATCGTGCATTGCAATGACTGGCAGAGCGGGTTGACACCCGCTTTCCTGCGCTTCTCAGCTGTACCGCATGCCAAATCCGTCATCAGCATCCACAACCTCGCCTTCCAGGGCAACTTCCCCCCCGAATGGGTGCAGCGACTCAACCTGCCTTCCCACAGCTATCAGATGCATGGACTGGAATATTTCGGGCAAATGTCTTTTCTCAAGGCCGGGATATATTATGCCGACAGCCTGACGACAGTTAGCCCGACCTATGCGCACGAAATTCAGACCGAGCAATATGGCTTCGGTATGCAAGGCTTGCTAGCCGCGCGCGGTCACGAAATTCACGGCATATTGAACGGAATCGAGATTCAGGAGTGGAATCCCGCCACAGATCCTTATCTGGCCAAGACCTACACTATCGACCATCTTGCCGACAAGAAAATTGTCAAAAAATCACTCCAGCTCCAGCTCGGGCTGGAATCAGCCCCGCACAAACCCCTGCTGGGTGTCGTCAGCCGTCTTACCCATCAGAAAGGGTTGGATATCTTCCTCTCGGTCGCGGAACACCTGATCGATAAACATTGCCAGATTGCTGTGCTGGGGGCCGGAGACCCGAGGATGGAGCAGGGATTCAGGGCATTGGCACAGCGGCACCCGCATCAGGTCAGCGTCACGATCGGTTATAAAGAACCGTTGTCGCATCAAATCATGGCAGGTGCAGACCTGTTCATCATGCCTTCCCGTTTCGAACCCTGCGGCCTCAACCAGATGTACGGCCTGCGCTATGGCACACCTCCGGTGGTCACGCGCACCGGCGGCCTTGCGGATTCAGTGCATGACAGCAACGAAACTACTATGCAGGATAATACGGCGACGGGTTTCGTCATGGACTCTGCCGACCCACAGCAGCTGCTGGACGCCGTGGATCGGGCATTGGCGTACTACCACGACCCCAGAGCATGGCGCAAAATCCAGCGTAACGGCATGAGCCGTGACCTCAGTTGGACGAAGAGCGCCCAAGCCTATCTTGATTTATACAATACGCTGGTTTACCACTAACTTTTTGGCAGCAACCGCACTGCAAACTGTTACAACTGGTAACAGTTTGCTAACCATTTTCCCGTTTGTGGCAATACTTCCGCAACACATCCCCTCTAATATAGCAAGGAATGTTAAAGCAAATGGCATGAACAAGTTTCATGCGAGCTTTCTCCAAGCTATACCTCTCCTCCTTTTCGGGTGCGCCAGTCGCACCCAATTTTTTGCCTGCTTACTCCCTATTCCGGTTTCAGCGTCCTACTGACTACTCCAGCCGGATGAAATGCTCGCGGTAATATTTGAGTTCTTCGATGGATTCGTAGATATCTGCCAATGCTTCGTGTTTGCTGCTTTTCTTGAAGCCTGCCATCAAGGCTGGACGCCAACGCCTTGCCAACTCCTTGAACACGCTCACATCCAGGTTACGGTAATGGAAATAGGCTTCCAGTTCCGGCATATAACGCGCCATGAAACGTCTGTCCTGGCAGATGGAATTGCCGCACATAGGAGATTTTCCGGCGGGCACAAACTCCTTCAGGAAATTCATCATGATTGTTGAAGCACTGGTTTCATCCAGAGTGGATGCTTTCACCTTGTCAATCAGGCCGGAGCGGCCATGCGTCCCCTTGTTCCAGGCATCCATGCCATCCAGAACAACATCTGACTGGTGCACCACCAATACCGGTGACTCACCCAGCACATTCAGCTCAGCATCAGTCACTACCGCTGCCAGTTCCAGAATACGGTCGCTATCAGGTTGCAAGCCGCTCATTTCCATATCCAGCCAGATGAGATTGTCGTTGTGTTGTGACATAATGAATTCCATTAAAATGTATTACGCATGCAAGATAAAGTGAACCTTAGCCGCATTCCTGCTTCAAAATAAACATAACATTCTAACTGATATCCAAGTAAATGATGGCTACCAATCTGACCCTCCTTTTCATTTCACTCCTGGCAATTACCACTATTATCCGTATCTGGCTGGGTCGTCGGCATGTCCTGCATATCCAGCAGCATCGCAACCGGGTACCGGATGCATTCAGCGCCAGCATCAGCCTGGGAGCACACCAAAAGGCAGCAGACTACTCTTCCACCAAGACTCGCCTGGTCCTGCTTGAAACCGTCGTGCAGGCAGCCCTGTTATTGCTATTGACAGTAGGTGGTGGCCTGCAGCTCATTGATGAAGTCTGGCGCAACATCCTGCCCAACCACGACATCATCCGCGGCAGCGCGGTCATTGTCAGCGCACTACTGGTCAGCAGCCTGGTGGATTTGCCTTTTGATTATTACCGCACCTTCGTTATTGATCAGCATTTTGGTTTCAACAAAATGACGCGCGCCATGTATTTCACAGACATGATCAAGCATGCCCTGGTCGGGCTTCTGCTCGGCGCCCCGCTGCTGTTTGCCGCTTTGTGGCTCATGCAGGGCGCAGGTGACTACTGGTGGCTTTACCTGTGGGTAGTCTGGAGCCTGTTTAACTTGCTGATGCTGGCGATTTACCCCACTTTCATTGCGCCGATGTTCAACAAGTTCTCGCCCCTGGGTGACGAACCCCTGAAACGCCGTATCGAAACCCTGCTGACCAAGTGCGGCTTCAAATCCCAAGGCCTGTTCGTGATGGACGGCTCAACCCGCAGCAGCCATGGCAACGCTTACTTCACTGGTTTTGGCGCCAGCAAGCGCGTGGTATTCTTCGACACCCTGCTTGAGCGTCTGAACGGCGATGAGATTGAAGCCGTGCTTGCTCATGAACTCGGCCACTTCAAGCACAAGCATGTCGTCAAGCGTATTGCCCTGATGTTCTTGGTCAGCTTTATCGGCCTGGCCCTGCTCGGCTGGTTGGCACAGCAAGAATGGTTTTATGCGGGCCTGGGCGTTCAACAGCCCAGCGATTACATGGCATTGATCCTATTCCTGCTGGTCAGCCCGGTGTTCTTGTTCCTGCTACGTCCCTTGCTCGCCGGCTATTCCCGCAAGAATGAGTTCGAGGCTGACGCCTATGCCGCACAGAACTCGGACGCGCGCTACTTGGTAGAAGCACTGGTCAAGCTGTATCGCGACAACGCTTCCACACTGACGCCAGATCCTTTGCATTCAGCATTCTACGATTCGCATCCGCCTGCCAGCATACGCATTACCCGCTTGATGTCCGCGACAGCACATTAAGCGCCTCCCGATGCTGATCAATGGTCTTGTCATTGCCTCTTATGGCAAGCGCTATGGCGTGGAGCTGGAAGACGGCACAGAGCTGAGTTGCGTCACCCGCGGTAAAAAAACCGACCTGGCCTGCGGCGATAGGGTCAAAGTCAAGCTGACCGGCCCCAATGAAGGCGTAGTGGAGCAGCTTGAGGCAAGAAGCAGCCTGCTCTATCGCAGCAATAGCTTCCGCAGCAAGATGCTGGCGGCAAACGTCAGCCAGGCAGTTATCGTGCTGGCAACCCAACCCAGTTTTTATGAGGAACTGCTGGCACGCTGCCTGGTTGCCGTTGAAGCCGCAGGCATCAAGGCAGTCATCGTGCTCAACAAGTGTGACCTGGGCAGTACCGGTGAAGCGCTGGGCAAGCTGCAACATTACGCAGCACTGGGCTACACCATACAGCCGCTATCCGCACGGAAAAATATTGAGCCGCTCAAGCAATGGCTACGCGGGGAAACCAGCGTATTGGTAGGCCAGTCCGGCATGGGGAAATCCACCATCATCAATGCCCTTCTGCCTGGTCAGCAGGTCAGGACCCAGGAAGTTTCCAACGTGCTCGACAGCGGAAAACACACAACAACCGCAGCCCATCTCTACCACCTGGATGCAGAAAGCCAACTGATTGACTCCCCCGGCCTGCAGGAATTTGGCCTGCACCACCTGGATGCGGATCAGCTTGAGCTCACCTTTATTGAATTCCGCCCCTATTTGGGCAAATGCCGCTTCAACAACTGCCGCCACCTGAAAGAGCCGGATTGCGCCATCCAGCGCGCTGTTGCTGAAGGCGCAATACAAGCGCAACGCCTGACCTATTACCAGCAGTTTCTGCAGGAAATCACATGACAACCGCGCTGGTGACGCATCCCGATACCCTGCTCCATGTCATGGATGGTAGGCATCCCGAGTCACCGGCCCGCATCACTGCCATCCTGGACGAATTGGCAGCTCAGAAATTACTCGATAAATTGCAACGCCACGAAGCACCGCAAGCAACAGATGAAGCACTCCTGCGGGTGCATGACGCAGCCTATGTCCGGCATATCCGCGAGATTGCCCCAAAGGCAGGTATTGTGCGGCTGGATCGCGATACCGCCATGGGCCCAATGTCATTAAGTGCTTGTCTGCATGCATCAGGCGCGGTCATCAAGGCCATTGACCTGGTCATGCAACAGCAGGCTGAAAATGCCTTTTGCTGCGTCCGCCCGCCAGGCCATCATGCAGGCAGAGCCAATGCTGCTGGTTTCTGCATCTTTAACCATATCGCCGCAGGCGCCGCCCATACGCTGGCAATTCATGGCCTGGAAAGAGTGGCAATCCTGGATTTCGATGTGCATCATGGCGACGGCACCGAAGATATATTCCGGCATGACAAGCGGGTGATGCTGTGCTCGACATTCCAGCACCCGTTTTACCCTCACCGCGGCGCAGAGACGCGCTCTGACCACATCATCAACGTTCCCTTGGCGGCGTACAGCGGCGGCAAGGTTTTCCGTGAGGCAGTCCTGCAGCATTTCGCGCCCGCCTTACAGCGTTTCAAGCCGCAATTGGTGCTGATTTCCGCAGGATTCGATGCGCACGAAAACGATCCACTGGCCCAGTTGCAGCTCACTCAGGATGACTATCAGTGGATAACGGCATTCGCCATGTCGGTCGCCGAGCATCACGCAGAAAAACGCATCGTCTCAATACTGGAAGGCGGCTATCACCTCCCATCCCTCGCCCAGTGCGCCGCTGCGCACATTCGCACGCTGGCCCGGCTTCCCGCGCTTTCATAATGTCGTCACAGGCTTTGCTGATATAATCGCGCCATGCAAATTACCACCCGTCTTGAATTTGATGCCGGTCACCGCATCCCCAGCCATAAAAGCCAGTGCCGCAATCTGCATGGCCATCGTTATGCCATGGAAATCACGCTTTCCGGCAATATCATCGAACTGGAAAATGCTTCCGACAATGGCATGGTCATGGACTTTTCTGACGTCAAGGCGATTGCCAAACGTTGTGTGGTGGATTTATGGGATCACGCGTTCCTGGTGTACAAGAACGATACGGCGGTATTGGACTTTCTGCGCAGCCTGCCAGATCACAAAACCGTCGTCTTCAATACCGTGCCGACTGCTGAAAACATGGCGGCTGAAGCCTTCAACATTCTCAAGGCGCAATATCGCGATATCTACGGCACCCAACTCAAGCTGGAGCGGGTGCGTCTTTATGAAACACCCAATAGCTGGGCTGACGCACTAGCCTGAGCTGTTTCCCCGTTATTGATTAGGGGTTACTGCGACCAGATGCAGGCGCCGCCCTTGGCAAGCGTTTGCAGATACTGATCATGCTCTGCCTGCTCAAATTCGTTTGCCGCCAGAATGCGTAAGGGCTTGTTGCGCGCGAGCTTGCTGAGTTCGCCATCAAGCGCTATTGAGCTGCTGTCCATCATATCTATCATCAGGCTTTCCTGCCCGCGCGTCATGGACATGTAAACATCAGCCAGCAGTTCCGCATCGAGCAAGGCGCCGTGCAGGGTGCGCGATGAATTGTCTATGCCGTAATGCCGGCAAAGAGCATCGAGGTTGTTGCGCTGGCCGGGACGCATTTCCTTGGCCAGCTTGAGCGTGTCGATGATTTCCAGCACGCTGTGCTCGATATTGGGCTGCTCCATGCGGCTCAGCTCGGCATTGAGGAAGCCGATATCGAACGGCGCGTTGTGGATGATGAGGTCAGCCCCTGCAACAAATTGCAGAAACTCATCCGCAATATCGGCAAACCGCGGCTTGTCCTGGAGGAATTCCAGCGTGATGCCATGCACTTCCTGCGCCGCTTCGTCAATCTCGCGGTCAGGATTTAGGTAGACATGGAAATGATTGTTGGTCAGCCTGCGGTTGATCAGCTCCACACCGGCAATCTCAATGATGCGGTGCCCTTGAGCGTGGTAAAGGCCGGTCGTTTCCGTATCGAGAAAAATCTGTCGCAAACTCATTTTTACACCTTCACCCGTCCGAGGACTTCATCCACACCTTTATTGGCCAGCGCATCCGCGCGCTCGTTGCCCGCATTGCCTGCATGCCCCTTGACCCAAATCCATTCCACTTCATGCTGCTGCACCAGGGTATCCAGGCTTTTCCAGAGATCTACATTCTTCACCGGCTTCTTGTCGCTGGTTGTCCAGTTTCTTACTTTCCAGCCATGCACCCATTCAGTGATGCCTTTTTGCACATACGCCGAATCCGTATAGATTCTCACCGGGCACTGCCGCTTCAGCGCTTCCAACGCCCGTATCACCGCAGTCAATTCCATGCGGTTATTGGTCGTCTCCATTTCGCCGCCCCAAAGTTCTTTTTCATGTCCCGCATAGGAAAGCCATGCCCCCCAGCCGCCTGGACCAGGGTTTCCCTTGCAAGCGCCATCGGCGTATATCTCGATCAAATTGCTATTGCTCATGTTGCTTTTTCTGTATATCTGCTTTTTGGGAAGGAGTCGGCAGCAAGCCCGCCTTGAATGCTGAACGGCTCCATGCGGGCTTGATCAGCCGCATGCCGATCACGCGTTTTTTCGCCAGCACGAAGTATACCCCACCCATCACCGGCCAGAACCGCGTTCCTAGCCACTCCAGCCCGCCAACATATCTCTGGAGCCGGCTATTGCGGAATGGCAGCCGATGGCAAGCCATCCTGACTTCCAGCACCTCGAAATCCAGCAAGGTCAGCCAATCCTTGACCCGTCTCAGGCTGAGAAAATTCGCATCCCATGGATAATCATCCTGGTTGCTATTAGCCAAGCGGCGCAAACCCCAGGCGCTGACCGGATTGAACCCCGTTATAGCGATATGTCCTTCCGGCACCAGCACTCGCGCGGCTTCCCGCACAGTCTGATGTGGATGGCCACTGAAATCCAGGGTGTGTGGCAGCAGCACCAGGTCCAGGCTATCCGCCTGCAAGGGAAGCTGATGCGATTCGCAGCACAGCAGACCGCCGGCAATATCCGCATTGAATTGATAAGGAATACGGCAATGACGCAACAGCGGCATTTCCAGCATGCCAAACTGCATGGCATTAAAGCCGAAAATATCCGGCACCATCGCGTCGAACAGGCGCTGCTCCTGCGCCATTAGATACTGACCCAATGGGCTGGCAAGCCATTGGTCTTTGTTCGCTGTTGACATCAAGGCCTCAACATATCATTAATAGCTCTAGTTCATTCGCCGATTCATCCAGCTCAGATGCCAGTAATTATCCCGATTCCCGCCTTCAGCGACAATTATATATGGCTAATTCACCATCAAGGCGTTGCCATCATCGTTGATCCCGGCGATGCCCAGCCTGTATTGCAGAGACTCTCAGCAATGAACCTGCGACTGGAGGCCATTCTGGTCACCCATCATCACCATGATCATATTGGTGGCGTGCAGGCGTTGATTGATGCCACATCTGCCGCAGTGTTCGCTCCTGCCAAGGAGCATTATGCATTTCCATATCAGCCGGTAAAGGCGGGGGATACGCTGGATTTTCCGGCCCTCGCGCTATCCCTATCCGTGCTGGAAGTGCCGGGGCATACCCTGGGACATGTCGCCTACTATGGCAATGGCATGTTGTTTTGCGGTGACACCTTGTTTGGCGCAGGCTGTGGACGGCTATTTGAAGGGACACCTGCGCAAATGCATGCATCCTTACAACAACTGGCCGCCTTGCCTGGCACGACGGCTGTCTATTGCGCCCATGAATATACTGAACACAATTTGGAATTTGCTCTTTCCCTGCAGCCTGAACATCAAGCGTTGCTGATTCGCCAGAAAATGACCAGAAAGCTACGTAGCCAAGGCCTACCCAGCCTACCATCCAATTTGTCGCTCGAATTGGCGACCAATCCTTTCCTGCGGTGCCACGAAGCTGAACTGGCCGCCGCATCAGGCAGCTCAAGCCCCGATCCCATCCAGGTATTTGCCGCTATTCGGGAGCTGAGAAATCATTTTTAATCATTGAGATAGTTGAATGACCTCAAGTAAGGTGTTTATTTCTGCCATAGACTTGACGCCATATTCCATCATTCGCTACTATCTAGCACCCGAAGCCTCCCGAGATTTGCGCATGACTGTAAAGTCCCTGCTGAAGCTGGTATTGCTGGCCTTTCCCATTGCGACAGTCCCTGCAGCCTACGCTGTCACTAATGTGGTCGGCGATGAAATCGTCATTCTCGGAGACTATCCCAGCGACGATGTCGCAGGTTACATGCCTGACGGCATCAGTTTACAGAGCCAGGAAACCCTGGATACTTCCGATCTATGGCAACGCATTCGCGACGGTTATGGCATGCCGGAATTGCAATCAGCCAAAACCAGTACGCATGAAAACTGGTATTCCTCACGCCCCGATTACGTCAAGCGCATGGTGGATCGCAGCCAGCGCTATCTCTATTACATCGTCGAAGAAGTGCAGAAACGTGGCATGCCGACGGAAATCGCCCTGCTGCCCATGATTGAAAGCGCCTTCAACCCACAAGCGCTTTCACGCAGCAGCGCTTCAGGCATCTGGCAATTCATCCCATCCACCGGCAAGAACTTCGGCCTCAAGCAAAACTGGTGGACGGATAGCCGACGCGATGTCACCGCCGCCACCAACGCAGCGCTCAACTACCTACAAAAGCTCTATGTCATGTTCGGCACCTGGGATCTCGCCCTGGCCGCCTATAACGCCGGTGAGGGCACTGTCAGCCGCGCCATTGCCCGCAATCGCAGCCTGGGCCTGCCTACGGATTATCAGAGTTTAGAACTGTCTGATGAAACCAAGAATTACGTGCCCAAGCTACAGGCCGTCAAGAACATCATGACAGACCCGCAGCGTTATGGCCTGAATATCCGCAGCATCCCCAACCGCCCCTACTTCGCCAAGGTCACGGCACCGCAACAGATAGATGCAAAACTCGCAGCAGACCTGGCTGAAATCTCCTACGAAGAATTCGCCTCGCTGAACCCCGAATATAATCGCCCGGTGCTCACCGCCAATGGTAGCGTGCATGAAATCCTGCTGCCGATCAGCGCAGCCGAGGTGTTTACCAACAACCTGGCGGCTTATGACAAGCCACTGGTCAGTTGGCAAACCTACTATGTCAAGCGCGGCGAGCGCATGGACAATATCGCCCGGAAATTTGGCATAGACCCAGCAAAACTTAAAGTCATCAATGGCTTGAGCACCGCCAATATCATCGCCAGCAACACCGCGCTCCTAGTGCCTGCACAACCGGATATTCAGGAAAGCGCCATCGTAGCGGATGACCATGACTTGCCAGTAGCTGCTGTTGCCTCTGCCAATCCGCTGCCAAGCGCAATCAAGCATACGGTGAAAAGCGGCGATACCATCAATAGCATCGCCAAACGTTATAACCTCAGCTCTCAGCAACTGATGAGCATGAATGGTCTGAAATCCTCCGCGCTGAAACCAGGCCAGAGCCTGTCCATTGTCGTTTCATCCAAGGCAGTAGCCACAGCGTCACCATCCAAGAAAACTCCTGCTAACAAACATTATGTAGTCAAGCGCGGCGATACACTGGATAGCATTGCTCGAAAATTCGCCATCCCCAGCAAGGATTTGAAGCGCTGGAACAACATCAGTGGATCACGCATCGTGCCTGGCAGCAAACTGACAGTTTCCCGTCCAGACGAGGCTTGAGGGCGCTTTTTCCGTGGGTTTCACTCCCCTTCTCCCCATGCGGTTTTTATCTTTTGCGCTCACGGTACTGCTGACTGCTTGCCTAACGGCATGCGGCTCATCCGCAGTTGAGCAGGTTGCGGATTACGACCGCGACTATCCACCGGAAGATGGCGGCACCATGATCGACGCCACGCGGGGCGAGCCGAGCGGACTTGTTCCTATGCTCGCCGGTGAGGCAGCAGCATCCGCCGTTGCGCAACATATTTTCAGCAGCCTGCTGCGTTATGACAAAAATCTGGAATTCGAGGGACAGCTGGCAGAGTCGTGGCAAATCTCCCCGGACCAGAAAGTGATTACCTTCAAGCTCAAGCCAAATCTAAAATGGGCTGATGGCAAACCGCTCACCAGCGCAGATGTCCTGTTTACCTGGAAGCTCATCACCGACGAGAAAACCCGCACCCCATACGGCTCCGACTACAAACTGGTTGTCAAGGCCGAAACGCCCGATGCCCGCACCTTCAGAGTCAGTTATGCCGAACCTTACGCGCCAGCCATCAATTCCTGGGCCGGGCTGGACATCTTGCCCAAGCACCTGCTTGAGGGCAAGGATATCAATACCAGCCCATTTGTCCGTAATCCGGTGGGCAGCCATTATTACAAATTGGAGAAATGGCGGCCCGGCGAACAGGTTTCACTGGTGCGCAACCCGCTATCTACACAAGGGCCAGCGCATATAGAACGCCTGGTCAGCCGCTTTATCCCAGACGAAGCCTCGCAATTTCTGGAACTGATGGCCAACAATATCGACACGATGGCCCTCTCTCCGGTGCAATATGCCCGCATTTTCCCAGCCCGGCCTGAACTACAGAAGAAATTCGCACTTTACAAGGAGCTGGGCAACAATTACACCTACCTTGGCTTCAACCTCAAGCACAAGCCATTCGATGACATCCGCGTCCGCAAGGCCATCAACTATGCCATCAACAAGCAGGAACTGATCGATGGCGTATTGCTAGGCATGGGTGAGCCCGTTGCATCCCCTTACAAGCCTGGCACCCGCTGGAGCAACCCAAAACTCAAGCCTTATAGCTACGATCCGGACAAGGCGCGCGCCTTGCTTGAAGATGCCGGGTTCAAGAAAAACCGTGACGGCATCCTAGAGCGCAACGGCAAGCCGCTCTCGTTCGAGATTCTCACCAACCAGAACAAGCAGCGTGAAATGAGCGCAGTGCTCATCCAGCGCAGACTGAAGGAAATTGGTATCGACGTCAGAATACGCGTGCTGGAATGGGCAAGCTTTATCAGTCGCTTCATCAAGACCGGTGATTTCGATGTCGTCCTGCTGGGCTGGCAATTGGCCATTGATCCGGATCAGTATGCCATCTGGCATTCGTCACAACAGGAGCCGGGCCAGTTCAACTTTCTCGGCTACAAGAACCAGCAGGTTGACCGCTTGCTGGAACGCGGCCGCATGGAACTCAACCCGGACAAGCGCATGCGCATTTACCATGAATTTGCCGAAATTCTGCTGGAAGACAGCCCTATCGTATACTTGTTTGCAGGCTATGGTTTGCAAGCCATGCACAAGCGCGTCAAAGGCATAGAGAACCCTGCCCCGCCAGCCGGGATAGGATACAACTCCCATGAATGGTATATCCCCAGGCCGTTGCGGCGCACGGAGATCAGCCAATGATGCCGATGATTGTCCGCACCTGCGGTGATTGGTCTTGCCGGAAGAGCAGCGCATGTTGAAATATCTGTTGAAACGACTGTTCTGGATGGTGCCGCTATTGATCGGCATCAGCCTGATTTCATTTCTTATCATTCATCTCGCGCCAGGCGACATCACCACGACGACAGATTTCGATCCCAAGGCCAGCGAGGAGTCGCGCCAGAAGCTGCGCGAGCTATATAACCTGGACAAACCCGTGATCGTGCAATACGGCTTATGGCTGCAACGCATGGTCAAGCTGGATTTCGGCACCTCCTTCGCCTCGCACCAGCGCCCTGTTTTCTGGAAGACCAAGGACAAGGACGGTAACGTCACACCGGGTATGATCCAGGAGGCTCTGCCAATCACCCTGCTCATCAATGTCTTGAGCCTGGGGTTGATCATCATCATTGCGCTGCCGCTCGGCGTGATCTCGGCTTTGACCCAGAATCGATTGCCCGATCGCGCCATTACCCTATTTGTCTTCATCGGGTTTGCCATTCCCGGCTTCTGGCTCGCGCTGCTGTTGATGTACTGGACCGGCGTTGTCAACGACTGGCTGCCGATCTCGGGTTTGCATAGCCTGGGCGCGGAACATATGCACTGGCTGGCCTATGCCTGGGATGCCTTGAAGCATCTAGCATTGCCTGTGCTGATTTCCGCCCTGAGCGGGCTTGCAGGCATTGCCCTGTTCGTGCGCAACGGCATGCTGGACGTCCTGCACCAGGACTACATCACCACCGCGCGCGCGAAAGGCCTACCGGAAAATACCGTCGTGTACGGGCATGCGCTGCGCAATGCCCTGCTGCCGCTCATCACCATCTTCGGCCTGGCGATTCCGGGGTTGATTGGCGGCTCCGTGATTGCCGAATCGATTTTTGCTATCCCCGGCATGGGCAAGCTGTTCTATGATGCCGTGCTAATGCGGGATTTCCCCGTCATCATGGGCATATTGACCATAGGCTCCGCATTGACGCTGCTGGGTAACCTGCTCGCCGATCTGGCCTATGCCTGGGCAGATCCCCGCGTACGCCGTGGAGTCATGCAATGAAGCGCGCGCTATCAAATCCATTGGCCCTTTCCGGCTTCATCATTATTTCCGGCATCCTTCTACTGGCGCTGTTCGCGCCGTTGATCGCGCCGTATGAGCCAGATGCCATTGATGTTCAGGCCATCCTGCTTAGCCCTTCTTCCAACCACTGGATGGGTACGGATGCGCTGGGCCGCGATGTATTCACGCGCATGTTATATGGCGCCCGTATTTCCCTGCTGGTCGGCTTGGTGGCGGTGGGTATCGCCACAGCTATCGGCATCGTGTTGGGAGCAATTGCGGGCTATTATCGCGGCTGGGTGGATATGATCATCATGCGGGCGGTCGATGTCATGTTGTCTATTCCGACTTTCTTCCTGATTCTGGCGGTCATTGCATTCTTAACGCCGTCGATCTGGAATATCATGGTCATCATCGGCCTGACGTCCTGGATGGGGGTCACCCGCCTCGTGCGAGCTGAATTCCTCAGCCTGCGCAACCGCGAATTCGTCATGGCTTCGGAAACCCTGGGTGCCAGCGACAAGCGCCTGATTTTCAAACACTTGCTGCCAAATAGCATGACGCCGGTGATCGTCAGCTCGGTGCTCGGCGTCGCCAGCGCAGTGCTGATCGAATCTGGGTTGAGTTTTCTGGGACTAGGTGTGCAGGCACCGCAAGCGTCATGGGGCAATATTCTCACTGACGGCAAGGAATATATTCAGTTTGCCTGGTGGCTATCGCTATTTCCTGGCCTTGCCATTCTGATCACTGTGCTGGGTTACAACCTGCTGGGTGAAGGCCTGCGCGATGTCTATGACCCGCGCTCGTCGCAATCACGCTAGCAGATTGAGATTAAATTAACTCAGAGCAAGCGCTGGAATTCATCCAGGGATAATGGCCTGGAGAAAAGATAGCCTTGGAATGCCCTACAACCATACTGTATAAGCATTTCCATCTGCTCTTTAGTTTCCACGCCTTCCGCAATCACTTCCAGATCCAGCGCTGCCGCCATCGCGATAATGGCTTTCACAATCACCGCATCATTAGCATTGTTTACAATATTGCCCACAAAGCTGCGGTCTATCTTGAGCTGGTTCAGCGGCAAGCTCTGCAAATGCACCAATGAGGAATAGCCGGTGCCAAAATCATCCATGGCAAAGTGAATTCCAAGTTGCTGCAACTCCAGCATTTTCCTGACGTTGTCCGAAGTACCTTCCATAATGAGACTTTCCGTCAGTTCGAGTTTCAGCCGCGATGGATCGATTCCGGTTTCTTCTAATATTGCCTTGACCTGAGTTACAAAATCTTCATGACACAACTGAAGAATACTGATATTGACTGACAATATCAGGTGGCGGGTAAACTCATGCTGCTCCCATGCCTTGAGCTGCTGACAGGCGGCTTTGAGCACATAATGGCCAATAGGCCGGATAAGCCCGGTTTCCTCGGCAAGCGGGATAAATTGCGCAGGCGATACCAGTCCACGCTCTGGGTGCTGCCAGCGCAGCAGAACCTCGGCGCCATAAGCATGCTGTTCTGCATCTACCTGGATTTGATAATAAAGCAGAAACTGGTTCAGGCTGAGCGCCATGCGTAAATCTGCCTCAAGCTCCGCCTTGCGTTCTATCATCTCCTGCAAATGGGGATCAAACAGGCAATAGGTATTCTTCCCAGTCTGCTTGGCTTGATACATCGCCGTATCCGCTCGGCGCAAAACCTCATGGATATTGTCTGCGCCATTGAAGATAGTAATGCCGACACTGGCAGTGCAATGATAATGGTAGCCCTTGAGTTCATAGGTATGGCTGATCGCCTGGCATACCTTTTCCGCAACACATAAAGCATCTTTTGTCGCCAGTTCCTCGTCCGTACTGATGTTTTCCAGCACTACAAGAAACTCATCCCCACCAAACCTGGCGACCATGTCATTTTGCCGCACCGAACTGCGCAGGCGCGCGGCAACCTCCGTCAGCAACAGGTCGCCGAAATCATGTCCCTTGGTATCATTCAGCGTCTTGAAGTTATCCAAATCGATGAAGAAAATAGCACCATAATCTTCATGTTTCTGACCATTTGCCAATGCCAGCGCGAGCTGATCCATCAACAAACGCCGGTTGGGCAAATGGGTCAAGGGATCATAGAAGGCCAGACGATAGATATTTTCATTGGCTTCTTTCTGCTGGCTGACGTCAGTAAAAGTAGCCATGTAATTGGTGACGTGATTATGGTCATCGGTGATCGCCTTGATCGTCAACAGCTTGGGATAAATAGTGCCGTCCTTGCGCTTGTCCCAGACCTCACCCTGCCAATAATGATGCTCCCGCAATTCAGCCCACATCTTGCGATAAAAGGCTGCATTCTGTCGCCCAGACTTCAATAGTGAAGACGTCATTCCCAACACCTCATCCTCGCGATATCCGGTCAAGCGGGTGAATGCGCTATTGACCTTGAGAATGATATTGTTGGCATCTGTCACCAGGATGCCATCCTGACTTTCAAATGCGTGCCGCGTAATCCTGAGCTCACTCTCGGTTTCTCGCAGGCTTCCCCTCAAGTCAGCAACCTCTTGCTGCAATAGGTCGTATCGATCCTGCAACGACATGCTGGGTAGCAAGCGTTGCATCAATCCACATAGCCATTGTTGCCATATAGAACCCTGTGAGCAGCAAATCGAGTTATCAACTGACACAAGCTGCTCCTGTTACCAATACTCCCCATAAAAACGCCATTTCATCACTTCCCATTTTATTATTTGTGATAAGAAAGCTCACTGTTTATCAAGTTAATGACTTTGATTAACCTATTGAGCCCTTAGCATTTGTTGTCAGTAACATTAATTTTTTGACCGAAGATCAATATTAAATTGACAATATGATAAAGTAAAATCCATTTTTAAAGAACCAGTTAAACCAGTTATAGTAAATCACGTTTATTCATGTGATATAGCGGAAATATAAAAACCCTTCCATCCATTTGAATAAAATAATAAAAGCCGGGAATTCCCGGCTTTTATTATTTGCTATTAAAAAATGCGACATTCACACATCGATCATTGACGAAAACCAGTTCGATGGATTTGTAGGTCCGCTTCTCATCGTATCTCACGATATCCTTGTAGTACCACATCTCAACCTGGTCAGGCTTGCCTTTACTATCGACAGGCCGCCCAAGCACATTGGAAGCATTGCTTGGTTTCACCGATTGCTCTTTCTTGACTGGCTGACCCAGCTGTTTCGCCACCTCATCGCGGGTTTTATTGCTGAAAGCCCTTAGAAACTCTTGTTCGCTGTAAACCGTCTCTTTCTTGGGCTCAGCCATGGCTGGCGTCGTCATCATGACAGATGCAACCATGACGCCGACGATCACCAAGCATTTTTTGTATAAAGCCATTCAACTACTCCTTCTTCCTCTGTATGAATCACCATACCCGATCAGCCTTATCAAGACTGTCTGGCCTTATTTATAATCAACAATCTGCTATCTCAAGCTGCAGGCCATCATACCCTACATGAACGGATGACGGCAGTTTTTCGCTGACTTCCACATACTCCATTTCGTGGGTCATATGAATGAGATAGGTACGCTTCGCGCCGATGATGGCTGCCTGCTCCAGACTTTGCGCCAGGCTGAAATGGGTATAATGCGGTTCATGGCGCAGGCAATCCAGCAACAAGACATCCAGATCATGCAGCAACTCCATCGACGTGGCAGGAATAGCGGAAACATCGGTGAGATAAGCCAGCTTCCCTATGCGGTAGCCATACATCTCTAACCTCCCATGCAGCACCGGCACTGGTATCACCTCAATACCAAACAGGTCAAATGGCTGTTCCACCGGGTTAACGCTCAATATGGGTAAATCCCAATAATCCATCGGCTCGCGGATAGCGTAGCCGAACTTGCTGACAATATGCTCCATCGCATCCGGCTTGCCGTATAGCGGAATCTGCTGCCGCTGCCTTTGGCAAAAGGCGCGTAAATCATCAATGCCATGCAGATGATCCGCATGCGTGTGTGTATAAAGCACGGCATCGACATGCGTGATATTCTCGCGCAGTGCCTGCGACCTCATATCGGGACCGGTATCGATCAGGATGTTTTTGCCATTGTCCAGCGTGATCAACGAGGAGCAGCGGCTGCGCTTGTTTTTGGGATTATCAGATTTACAGGTGGCGCACTGGCAGCCAATCACGGGGGTTCCCGAGCTGGAGCCGACCCCCAGCACGGTCAGGCGCATGGCTGCGCCGCCTTGAACAGGCGGAAAAAGTTGGCCGTTGTCGCCTGCTCGACCTCCTGGTAAGAAATATCGCGAAGAATGGCAATTTCCTCTGCCACATAGCGCACATAGGCAGGCTGATTCAGTTTGCCGCGGAACGGCACGGGAGCAAGATAAGGAGAATCGGTTTCAACGAGGATACGGTCCAGCGGTATTGCTTTGGCGACCTCTTTCAATGCCACGGCGTTCTTGAAAGTCAAGATGCCCGAGAACGAGATATAAAAGCCCAGCTCGATTGCCGCCAGCGCCACTTCCAGGCTTTCAGTAAAGCAGTGCATGACGCCGCCTACTTGCTCGGCATGCTCTTCGCACATGATGCGCAAGGTATCTTCTGCAGCATTGCGCGTATGAATTACCAAGGGCTTCTGTGCGCGAATCGCCGCGCGGATATGAGTGCGGAATCGCTCGCGCTGCCATTCCAGATCGCCTGTGAGGCGGAAGTAATCCAACCCGGTTTCGCCGATCGCCACAACCTTGGGATGAGCTGCCAACTCAACCAGGTGATCCTCGGTAAATTCAGGCTCATCTTCATAATCGGGATGCACGCCTACTGATGCATAGAAATTGTCATAAGCCGCTGCGACGGCCAGCACATCAGGAAAATCCGGTAAGGTCACAGAAATACACAAGGCATGTCCGACCCTCTCCTCCTGCATCGCAGCACGCAATGCCTGCATATTGTTACGCAATTCAGGAAAATTCAGGTGGCAATGGGAATCAACAAGCATAAAACTTAAAAATCAAATAATTGAACAATATATTCAGGTAATAAATTACATTGTGTGTGTGGGCCGCTGGGATTTCAAGGCGTTGCCCAGCAAGCCTTCGATCTGGTTGCGCGCTTGCAACCCGCCATCTTTCTCGCTCATCTGCACGCCTATCCCCTGCGGGCGGTTGCCATGCACGACGGGGCTGATCCATACCACTCGCCCCGCCACCTTGAGCTTGTCCGGATTATCCAGCAGGCTGAGCAGCAGGAACACCTCATCACCGATATTGAAGGGCTTGTTGGTCGGAATGAACAGCGCCCCCCCTTGAATGAAAGGCATATACGCGGCGTACAGGGCAGCCTTTTCCTTGATGGCAAGCGACATGACGCTGGGCTTGGGGGCTGCCTGCTTTTCCGCAATCTCCTGTTTGCTCATCGTAGCTTCCTGATCCTTTATCTGGAAAACAGCTTGCTGTATTGCAACAGCAAATGCTCAAGCTGCAGTTCATTATTCAGCGGATGGCTGGCTGAACGCCTAGCTTCATCCACCTGTCGCTGGAAGGCCAGCAACGCGCTCAAGTCTACGCTTTTGGCCAGGGCTTGCAAAGCTGCGGCATCACGCGCATGGTAGCGCAACGATACATTCAGCCTGACCGCCAGAAGGTCGTATACCCATTTCTGCAAGGCGACCATCACTTCTTCCATTCCCATCGCGGCAAACTCGGCTGCCGTAGCAAATGGGTCCAGCCTGCCGCCTTGGGCAAGCCGCGCAGCCATTGCCTGCATTCGACCATTGCCAGCGCTAGCTGCATCTACTGCCTGTAACGGCGAACCACCGCTATAGGCCAGCCAATATTGGGCATCCTGCACATTCTGCTGCTGCAACCATGTCAATGCCTCCTCCTCAGTCGGCGCGGGCATTTCCAGTTGCTGGCAACGGCTCATGATAGTGGGCAGCAGGCGCTGGGGATGGCTGGTGACGAGGATGAAAACGATATTGGCAGGCGGTTCCTCCAGCATCTTCAGCAATGCATTGGCGGATGTCTGGTTCAAGGCATCCGCCGGGTGAATCACCACCGCCCGCACGCCATCATTCTGATGGCTGGATAGCTCAAGAAAGCTCGCCAATTCGCGTATCTGCGCAACAGAGATCTGCGAGCTCTTGCGCACAGGCTTTTTGCTGGCAGGCGCAGACTCTCCCGCGTCTGCTGTTTCCTGCTCAGGAGTCAACAGACGGTAATCGGGATGACTTTTCAACTGAAACCAGTTGCAACTGATGCATTGGCCGCACGCATGACCATCAACAGCAGGCGACTGGCACAACAGCGATTGCGCCAACGCATTGGCAAACGCCAGCTTGGCTATCCCCTGCTTGCCCCGCAGCAACAGCGCATGGTGCCTGCGATCGCGCGATTGCTGCAAGCGTTGCCAGGTGCCGGCATGCCAGGGATAACGCTCACTCATCGCTGACAAAAACCATTGATAATTTCAACGACTTCCTGCCGAACTACTTCCAGCGGCCGATTGCCGTCAATCACGCGGAAACGTTGCGGTTGGGCCTCGGCCCGCGCAAGATAGCCGTTGCGGATACGCCTGAAGAAATCGGCGCTTTCGCTCTCAAACTTATCCGGCGCGCGCGCCGCGGCCAATCGCGTCACGCTTACCTCCACCGGTACATCAAACAATAACGTCATATCTGGCTGCAAGCCCTGCTGCACCCAGCTTTCCAGCATCTCCACCTTTTCAGGCGGCACGCCACGGCCGCCACACTGATAGGCAAAGGATGCGTCCGTGAACCGGTCGGACAACACCCATGCGCCACGCGCCAATGCAGGGGCTATTACCTCGGCAATATGCTCGCGCCGCGCGGCGAACATCAGTAGGGTTTCCGTTTCGGCATGCATACGCTGATGCAATAGCAATTCACGTAATTTCTCTCCCAATGGCGTGCCACCGGGCTCACGTGTGGAAACAACCTCTACCCCGCACGTCGTCAGAGTGGCAAGAATACTCTCTATATGCGAGCTCTTGCCCGCGCCATCCATGCCTTCCAGCGTAATGAATTTACCGCGCATTGCCGCCTTTCAGTTGATACCGCACCACTGCGCGGTTATGTTCGCTCAAGGTACGTGAGAATTGATGACTGCCGTCGCCCTTGCCGACAAAGTAGAAAGCGTCGGTCTGCTCAGGATGCAATGCCGCCGTAATGGCGGCCAGCCCTGGCATGGCAATAGGAGTGGGAGGCAAGCCTGCCCGCGTATAAGTATTGAAAGGCGTATCTTTTAATAAGTCGCGCTTGCGCAAATTGCCATCAAATGCCTCACCCATGCCGTAGATCACAGTAGGGTCAGTCTGTAGGCGCATGCCGATGCGCATGCGGTTTAGGAATACCCCGGCGATAGTAGCCCGCTCACTGGCTTTACCTGTTTCCTTCTCCACAATGGAGGCCATAATCAGGGCTTCATAGGGTGTCGCGTAAGGCAGCCCTGGCGCGCGCTGCTCCCAAGCCGCCTGCAAGCGGCCCTGCATGGCAATATAAGCGCGCTTGAGGATATCCTGATCGCTCATGCCCCGACTGAAGAAATAGGTATCCGGGAAGAACAGGCCTTCCGG
This sequence comes from Methylobacillus sp., assembly GCF_036844465.1. Taxonomy (NCBI): domain Bacteria; kingdom Pseudomonadati; phylum Pseudomonadota; class Betaproteobacteria; order Nitrosomonadales; family Methylophilaceae; genus Methylobacillus; species Methylobacillus sp. The sequence continues at coordinate 309,191 of NZ_DAIUFW010000002.1, read as the reverse complement.
CGATGATTCCGTAGCGCCGATGTTTTGCATGATTTCCATATCTGTATAAGCCATGGTCAGGTGGCGCACAGATTCATGATTGTTCAGCGCTTGCCGCATCTGGGCAAATGTCCACCCCTCGATGAAGGTGATACTGTCCTGGGTGACATTGCCATTGCTCAAGGTAGTGAAAAGCTCGTAAGGCGTTTGCCCGGATTCCAGCAAATAATTGCCCGCCTTGATGCCGCCGGCCATCTTCATGGCTCTGACCAGCAGAATAAAGCTCCATGGCTCCTCCAGGATGCCTTGCTCTACCAATTGTTGGGAAATCACGCGCAGGTTGCTGCCTGCGCGGATTTCAAACTCGACTGTCTTGGTGGGAAATTGCAGCGGCGTAATGACAAAGTAAGTCATCCATGCGACAAACCCGATAACCAGCACCGTGCCCAATAACAACAGACTTTTCAATATACGCATGCTATTCCTGCAAAACTTGGCGCAACCTGTCAGCCAGCGAAGCTACAGGCCAGGTTTGGCGATTGAAATCCACTACCTGCCAGACACCATAAAGGCTGTTGCACATCAAGACTTCATCCGCCTCCATCAACATATCCAGCGTCAAGGAAGCAATAATGGGGGTCAAGCCAAGGCCGGGGGCAATATCCAGGATGCGCTGACGGGTAATGCCCGCAACACCGCATTGGTGCAGATCGGGCGTGGACAATATTGTACCCGAGCGCACAAAAATATTACTCATCACGCCCTCAACCACCAGGCCGGCCTGGTCCAGCATGACACCCTCGCTGATGGATGGATCACTCCACTCCTGTCTGGCCAGCACGTTTTCCAAACGGTTAAGATGCTTGATGCCAGCCAGCAAGGGTTGATGCGCCAATCTGGTCTGGCAAAAATGCGCCCTAATACCCCTATCAGCATTTTGCGGAGGATAATTCGGCAATGGGCTACGGATGGCGACACGAGTAACATTGTCATGCTCCCCCACCGCATAGCCTCTTTCGCTGACCCCGCGGGTCAGAATGAGTTTAATCACCCCATCTGCCTGATCGGCAAATAATTGTTCAATATCCTCTTGCCAGAGCGTAACTTCCGGGCAGGCAAGCCCAAGGCGTCTGCTATCCTCCGCGAGCTTGGCATAATGCTCTAGCCATGCCGTCGTTTGTCCATTTTTCACTCGGATAGTCCGAAACACGCCGTCACCATAGGCAAACCCACGGTCCAGGGGTGAAATCGCGGCATCGGCCACACCATTGATTAGAAACGTCGCTGTATTCATCGAGATATATAAAATCAACAGCCGCCCATGCTAAAACATCCGCATCAAGTTAGAAAGAAATTCCCTCCACAAAAGCTGTGGATAATTTTGTGGATGAAGTTTGGAAAGACCCGCTAAGCCGCCGTCAGCACTAAGGTTTTCTTGATTCGCCTAATTTTTAGGCATTTAATTTTAACTATATAAATCAAATGCTTATAAAATTATAAATTTTATAGCCATGCATACAGACAAACCTCTGTCAATAGTCGTCCATCTGTGAATAAAGGCCCGTGTACTCCTTGCAGAATATACGGGCCTCATCAGGTTTTCGTTATTGGCAACGTGAGATTTATATTTTACAGAACACCAGGCTACCGTTTGTACCGCCGAAACCGAAGTTGTTTTTCACTGCCACATCAATCTTCAAATCCCTGGCTTCATTCGCGCAGTAATCCAGATCGCATTCTGGATCCTGATTGAAGATATTGATGGTAGGAGGCGATACCTGATGGTAAATGGATAATACGGTGAATACCGATTCCAGGCCGCCCGCACCGCCAAGCAAGTGACCCGTCATCGACTTGGTGGAACTCACCACCAGGTTCTTGGCATGGTCACCAAATGCCGCCTTGATGGCATTGGTTTCATTCACATCGCCCAAAGGTGTGGAAGTGCCATGTGCGTTGACGAACTGTACCTGATCAGGATTGAGCCCCGCGTTCTTCAACGCGTTCACCACCGAACGGCGAGGGCCATCCATGTTGGGCGCTGTCATGTGATAAGCGTCGGCGCTCATGCCATAGCCTGTCAGTTCCGCATAGATCTTGGCGCCACGCTTCTTGGCATGCTCATATTCTTCGAGCACCAGCACACCGGCACCTTCACCAATGACAAAACCATCACGATCAGCGTCCCAAGGACGGCTAGCCGTCGCTGGGTCATCATTACGGGTTGAAAGCGCGCGCGCGGCTGCGAAGCCACCTACGCCCAGTTCAGTAATCGGTGCTTCAGCACCGCCCGCCACCATGACATCGGCATCACCATATTCGATCATGCGGGCTGCGTCGCCAATTGAATGCGTGCCTGTAGTACAAGCAGTTACAATAGCGACATTGGGACCCTTGAACCCATACATGATGGAAAGGTTGCCCGAGATCATATTGATGATGGTGCCAGGAATGAAGAATGGCGAAATCTTGCGAGGGCCGGATTCTTTGTAAATCTTGTCCGTATCCTCGATCAATTGCAGACCACCAATGCCGGAACCAATGGAAACTCCAATCCGCTCGGCATTTTCTTCTGTCACTTCGATGCCCGAATCCTTTACTGCCTCAATTGCGGCTACCATGCCGTACTGGATAAAGGTATCCATACGGCGGGCATCCTTGGCAGGCAGATATTGCGAGACGTCAAAACCTTTTACTTCACCTGCGACTTGCGAGGCGAATGGGGTAGCATCGAACTTGGTAATATTGGTGATACCGGATTGACCGGCCACAAGGTTGGCCCAGGAGGTTGGCACACCGATACCTACCGGTGATACAACGCCCAGGCCAGTCACAACTACCCTACGCTTGGACAAGGCAACTCCAAGAAAAATATCAGAAATGGGGGGAGGGGAAAATTATTTCAGGTTTGCGTTGACGTAGTCGATCGCTTGCTGAACAGTAGTGATTTTTTCGGCTTCTTCGTCAGGAATTTCACAGTCGAATTCTTCTTCCAGCGCCATCACCAATTCCACGGTGTCGAGAGAATCAGCACCCAGATCGTCAACAAAAGAGGATTCGTTTTTTACATCAGCCTCGTTCGCGCCCAGTTGTTCAGAAACGATCTTTTTAACGCGTTGTTCGATGTCAGACATCTAAATATTCCTTTCAAGTTTAAGTCGCTTAAAAAAGCTCGGGCTATTCTATCAAAAGTCCCAAGGATTTCAAAAGCAGAATGATGAAGTATTAAAACCTGCTATCAGGCCATGTACATGCCGCCATTCACATGCAGGGTTTCGCCTGTGATATAGCCTGCTGAAGAGGATGCCAGGAAGGCAACAGTCGCTGCGATATCAGCAACATCGCCAAAACGCCCTGCTGGCACGCGCTTCAATAACTCCTCGCGCACATTTTCGGGTAATTCGCGTGTCATGTCGGTATCGATAAAGCCTGGCGCGACGCAGTTCACGGTAATGCCCCGGCTGCCGACCTCTGCCGCCAGCGAGCGCGTGAACCCTGCCATGCCGGCCTTGGCTGCCGCATAGTTGGCTTGGCCGGGATTGCCCATATGGCCCACCACGGAAGAAATATTGATGATACGGCCGCTCCTCGCCTTCATCATCGGGCGCAGCACCGCCTGCGACATCCGGTAGACGGAAGTAAGGTTGGTCGCGATCACGGCGTCCCAATCCTCGTCCTTCATGCGCATCAATAGGGTGTCGCGCGTGATACCTGCGTTGTTCACCAGGATGCTGACATCGCCAAACTGGCCGGCAATGTTCTTCAATACGGTCTCGACCTGCCCGGCATCATTAACGTCCAACGCCAGGCCAATGCCGCCGTGCGCACTCAACGCCTGAGTAATATTGGCAGCGCCGGACTCACTGGTCGCGGTGCCGACTACCTTGGCACCCTGTTTTGCCAGCTCCTGCGCAATGGCGGCGCCAATACCACGGCTGGCGCCTGTAACAAGTGCAATTTGCCCTTCCAGCATGATTGCCCTCCTCCTTGATAATTATTGTTTGAATTGCGCCTGGGCTTCCGCCAGCGCTTCCTGGTTGACCAATGCGATGCATGGCAGCTCGGCCACCGTGCGCTTGACCAGTCCTGCCAATACCTTGCCAGGGCCGCACTCCGCGCTGGCAGTCACGCCGGAGGCATGCACCGCCTGCACGGTCTCCACCCAGCGCACAGGGCTGTAAAGCTGGCGCACCAAGGCATCCTTGACCTTGGCCGCATCTTCATATGAAGCTACGTCTGCATTATGCAGCACTGGGATTTGGGCGGATACGAAACCCACATCCTTGAGATACTCGGCCAGCTCATCCGCCGCAGGCTTCATCAGGGCGCAATGGGACGGCACGCTGACCGGCAGCAGCAAGGCGCGCTTGGCGCCCTTCGCCTTTGCAGCCTCAATACCGCGCTCAACCGCAGCCTTGTGCCCGGCGATCACGACCTGGCCAGGGGAGTTCAAATTGACTGCTTCCAGCACCTCTCCTTGCGCCGCCTCGGCACAGGCCGCACGGACGGCATCGTCGTCCAGCCCGAGCACGGCCGCCATGGCGCCGACGCCTTCGGCCACGGCACGCTGCATGACGTCGGCACGGAAACGCACCAGAGGCAATGCCGCTTCGTAGGACACGATGCCGGCCGCAACCAGCGCGGTGTATTCGCCCAGGCTATGGCCAGCCAACACGGTCGGCAGTGGCCCGCCCTGGGATTGCCACGCGCGCCATGTCGCAACGCCGGCCGCCAGCATCAACGGTTGGGTATTGGTGGTCTGGTTGATCGCATCGTTGGGCTCGGTCGCCATGCGCCAGAAATCGACACCAAGCGTATCGGAGGCCTCGACGAACGTGTCCTTGATCACGGCAAGGTCGCCAAAGCCCTGCATCATGCCGACGGATTGTGAGCCTTGCCCGGGAAAGAAAAATGCGAAATTCATGAATGCGGCCTTTTTTAGGTCGTAAGGAATCGTTTGAATGAATTAATACTTGAGGAGCACGGAGCCCCAGGTAAAGCCGCCGCCAAATGCTTCCATCAACACGGTTTCACCACGCTTGATGCGCCCGTCGCGCACTGCGACATCCAGGGCCAGCGGCACGGATGCGGCGGAAGTGTTGCCGTGCTTGTCCACGGTTACCACCACCCGGTCCATGTCCATGCCCAGCTTGCGCGCGGTCGACTGCAGGATACGGATATTGGCCTGGTGCGGCACCAGCCAATCGATGTCCGATTTCTGCATGCCGTTGGCCTCCAGCGTTTCATCGACAATGGCGTCCAATGTATTCACCGCGATCTTGAACACGGCGTTGCCTTCCATATGGATGGTCTTTTCCTCGCCGCGGTTGGAAACGCCAGTCGGCACATTGAGCAGTTTTGTGTAGCTGCCGTCGGCGTGCAGATGGGTGGAGATGATGCCCTGCTGGTCGCTGGCACCCAGTACTACCGCGCCGGCGCCGTCCCCCCAGAGGATACAGTTGCTGCGGTCGGTCCAGTCGGTGATACGCGACATGGTCTCGGCGCCCACTACGAGCGCGGTTCGCGCCGCGCCGCTGCGGATGAAATTATCGGCAGTGGCAATCGCATAGATAAAGCCGCTGCATACCGCCTGCACATCGAACGCAGGCGCGCCTGTATTGCCCAGCTTGTGCTGCAGCAGGCAAGCCGTGCTCGGAAACACGCGGTCGGGCGTCGTGGTGGCGACAATGATCAAATCCACGGCATCCGCGGTGACGCCCGCCGCCTCCAGTGCGCGCTGTGCGGCATGGAAGGACAGGTCGCTGGTGAATTCACCCTCGGCGGCAATATGGCGCTGGCGGATGCCGGTACGGGTATAGATCCACTCATCCGTTGTATCGACCATGCGCTCAAGATCAGCATTGGTCAGAATCTTCTCCGGCAAATAGCTGCCGGTTCCCAAGATGCGCGAATAGATGGTCATATGCCCTCTTTATATATTCTCGGCACCCGGCGCAGCGGGCTGCGGCTTGAGGTGCTCGATTTCGAGTTGCTCGGTGATACGGTTCAGGACGCCGTTGCGCGACTCTTCCGCTGCCGCCCGGATCGCATATTGGAACGCCAGGCTGTCTGCGCCGCCGTGGCTCTTTATCACGACACCGCGCAAGCCAAGGAAAGTTGCGCCATTGTAGCGACGGTGGTCCAGTCTGCGCTTGAACGCCTTGAGTACCGGCATGGCGCCCAGCGCCATCAGCTTGGTAAACCAGTTGCGCTTGAACTCCTGCACCAGGAAACGGTTGACCATTTGGGCCAACCCCTCCGAAGTCTTCAGGGCGACATTGCCGACAAAGCCATCACAGACCACGACATCCGTCGTGCCCTTGTAAATATCATTGCCTTCAATATTGCCATAAAAATTCAGATGACTGGCACGCAGCAACTCCCCTGCCTGCTTGACCACCTCATTGCCCTTGATGTCTTCAGAGCCGATATTGAGAAGACCCACCGTCGGGCGCTCCTTGCGCTCAATACAAGACACCAGCATGGCGCCCATGATGGCAAATTGCAGCAAATGCTCTGGCGTGCAGTCGGCATTGGCTCCCAGATCCAACATATATATCTTGCCTTTTTGTGTAGGCAAGACGCCCGCAATCGCGGGTCGGTCAATGCCAGGCAAGGTTTTCAGGACAAAACGCGCAGTTGCCATCAACGCTCCTGTATTGCCGGCGCTAACGCAGGCATTGGCCTCGCCGTTCTTGACGAGGTTAATGGCCACGCGCATGGATGAATCTTTTTTGTTCTTGAGCGCGCTCTGGGGAGATTCGTCCATCGCCACGACTTCACTAGCGTGCTGAATCCTGAGACGCGGGCCAACTGTCGCCTTATTGGACGCCAGCTCTGCCTCTATTACATCCTTCAAGCCAACAAGAATGATATTTAATTGGCTATCCTGCTTGATAGCGTGAAGTGCTGCGGGAATGGTGACATGGGGGCCATGGTCGCCTCCCATTGCGTCGATAGCAACTGTTATGTCCATGCTAACAATCGGAAGTTAGATACAAAAGCGCCAGCCTGGAGGCTGGCGCATATATTTGCATATCCAGAGGATATTACTCGCCCTTGGCTGGCAACACCTTGCGACCACGGTAGTAGCCATTAGGGCTGACGTGGTGACGCAAATGGGTTTCGCCTGTGGTGGGCTCAACTGCCAGCGGCGGGTTGGTCAGGAAGTCGTGGGAACGGTGCATGCCACGCTTGGATGGTGACTTTTTATTCTGTTGAACGGCCATAATGTGCTCCTAGTTAACTAATCGTTTTGGCTTTTGCCAGCTTTGAAACCTTTCAACACAGCAAAAGGACTCGGTTTTTCCAACTCGACCTTGCCCGCATTCTCACACTTTTCATCAGAGTGCTTGGGCGCCAATGGCAAAGTCAGCAATATCTCGTCTTCTACCAGGTCTATCACCGGCATCTGCGTTTCCGCCACCAGGTAATCCACCTCATCGTCATATTCATCTGAATCTGGCGATGGAATCGCATCTTCACTGGTGACGATCACAAAGTCTGCAGCCACATCCAGCGGGTATTCAAATGAATCCAGGCATCGCTGGCAAATCAGTTTCAACACGCCCTGCGCTTCCAGATGGAGCACGGGTTTGCCGGATTCGTCAGTCCTGCCACTCAAGGCGATCTCCAGCGTACCATTGGTATCGGCCAGAATTTCACCCAGGCGAGAAAATCGCAAGAGCGGGATTATATCATGGAATTCCTGCGCTTTTCTTACGAAATCGAGACTATTGATAACGGGCAGATTCATTGCTTGTGCAGTCATAAGCCGCGCATGATATAATTTGAAAGTTTCCCTGTCAAAAATCAGCACCATTTTTCAGGCTTAGGTTTACTTCGTGATCAAAAAAATTCTAATTGCCAACCGGGGCGAAATCGCCGTGCGTATTGTACGCGCCTGCTCAGAGATGGGCATCAAATCCGTTGCCATATATTCAGATGCAGACCGCCATGCACTGCATGTCAAGAAAGCAGACGAAGCCTACAATATCGGGTCAGACCCGGTGCTGGGCTATCTGAATACTCATAATATAGTCAATCTCGCAGTCGCCTCCGGCTGTGACGCCCTGCATCCGGGCTATGGCTTCCTTTCCGAGAATCCAGAGCTCGCAGAAATCTGCGCGCGCCGCGGCATCAAGTTCATCGGACCGGATGCCAAGGTCATTCGCCAGATGGGCGATAAAATCCAGGCCCGTACCGCCATGATCAAGGCAGGCATTCCCTGCGTGCCCGGCAGCGACGGCAATCTGGAAAACCTGGAAGAAGCCCGCAAGCTGGCCAACAAAATCGGCTATCCCGTGATGCTGAAAGCCACCAACGGTGGCGGCGGACGTGGTATTCGGCGTTGTAACGACGAAAAGGAATTGCTTGGCAATTACGACCGCGTTATTTCCGAAGCCAGCAAGGCATTCGGCAAGCCCGAAGTTTTTCTGGAAAAATGCGTGGTCAACCCACGCCATATTGAAGTACAGGTACTCGCGGACAGCCATGGCAATGTTATCCACCTGTTCGAGCGCGACTGTTCGATCCAGCGCCGCAACCAGAAGCTGATCGAGATTGCGCCGTCTCCGCAATTGAGCAAGGCGCAGCGCGAGTATATCGGCAATCTGGCAGTCAAGGCCGCCAAGGCAGTAGGCTACAAGAACGCCGGCACGGTCGAGTTCCTGCTTGATTCCGACAATAACTTCTATTTCATGGAAATGAATACCCGCCTGCAGGTCGAACACACCGTGACGGAGCAGATCACCGGTATCGACATCGTGCAGGAGCAGATCCGCGTCGCTGACGGTCAGCGCCTGCAATACAAGCAGTCGGAAGTGCAGTACCGCGGCTTTGCGATGGAATTCCGCATCAACGCCGAAGACCCCAAGAACGACTTTCTGCCAAGCTTCGGCAAGATCACACGCTACTATGCCCCCGGCGGCCCAGGCATTCGCATGGATGCCGCCATGTATAGCGGCTACGTGATTCCGCCCTATTACGACTCCATGTGCGCCAAACTCACCGTTTGGGCGTTGAATTGGGAGAGCGTGGTAGAGCGTGGTCGCCGCGCACTCAATGACACGGTGGTGTACGGTGTCAAGACGACGATTCCTTATTATCAGGAAATCCTGAAACATCCGGACTTTCGCAATGCGAAGTTCAACACCAGCTTTGTGGAAACCCACCCGGAGCTTGCCAACTATGCGACCCAGTTCCCACCCGAACTGATCGCTGCGGCGATTTCAGCCGCCATTGCTGCCCACGAGGGTATCTGAGGCTTAAATTCAACACCTTGAAGTGGTAAAAAGATTATGGCAAAAGTACATGTAACCGATGTAGTTCTACGTGATGGTCACCAGTCGCTGATCGCGACGCGCATGCGTACCGATGACATGCTGCCCATCTGTTCCAAACTCGATGCAGTCGGCTATTGGTCGCTGGAAGCCTGGGGCGGCGCAACTTTTGATGCTTGTGTACGCTACCTGCGCGAAGACCCCTGGGAGCGCCTGAAGAAACTGCGCAAGGCCCTGCCCAACACGCGCCTCCAGATGCTGCTGCGCGGCCAGAACCTGCTGGGCTATCGTCACTATTCGGATGACGTAGTGCGCGCTTTTGCGCAGAAATCCGCAGATAACGGCATTGACGTGTTCCGTATTTTTGACGCAATGAACGACCTGCGCAATCTCAAGGTATCCATTGAAGCAGTCAAAGCAGTTGGCAAGCACGCAGAAGGCACTATCAGCTACACCACCAGCCCTGCGCACGATATCCCTTACTTCGTCAACCTGGCGAAGGAGTTGGAAAGCTTCGGCTGCGACACCATTGCCATCAAGGACATGGCGAGCCTGCTGACGCCGCAAGTCACTGGCGAGCTGGTCAAGGCACTCCGCGAAGCGGTCAGCTTGCCAATCCACCTGCACGCCCATGCCACTTCCGGCCTGGCCAGCATGTCGATCCAGCGTGCAGTAGACAACGGAGTTGCCATTGTCGATGGCTGCATTTCCTCATTTGCCGAAGGCGCCAGCCTGCCCACTACCGAAAGCATCGTCGCGGCGCTCAAGGGGACCGAATACGATACCGGCCTGGATATCGGCCTGCTGCAGGAAATTTCTGCATACTTCCGTGAAGTGCGCAAGAAGTATTGGCAGTTCGAGAGTGAGTTTACTGGCGTGGATACCCGCGTGCTGGTCAACCAGGTGCCGGGCGGCATGATTTCCAATCTGTCCAACCAGTTGAAAGAACAAGGTGCACTGGATCGCATGGACGCCGTACTGGATGAAATCCCGCGCGTGCGTGAAGACTTGGGCTACCCTCCGCTGGTCACCCCGACTTCACAAATCGTGGGCACCCAGGCCGTACTGAACGTCATCACCGGCGCGCGCTACAAGTCCGTGACCAATGAAGTCAAAAACTACCTGCTCGGCCATTATGGCAAGGCGCCCGCGCCGGTCAATCCAGAAGTACGCATGTTGGCTGTAGGCAATGCCGAAGTCATCGCATGCCGTCCTGCTGACCTGCTCGCTCCGGAAATGGACAAGCTGCGCAATGAGGTGGAAGGCCTGGCCAAGAGCGAGGAGGATGTACTGACTTATGCCATGTTCCCCGACCTGGCCAAGACATTCCTGCAGGAACGCAATGCCGGCACCTTGAAGCCGGAGGTATTGCGCGACAAAGACGAAGCCAGCTCAAACGCATCCCATTCCCGTTTCGCGCCTAGCGAATTTAATGTCACCCTGCATGGTGAAACTTTTCACATCAAGCTCACCGGCAGTGGTCAGCATGGCGAGGACCAGCGTCCCTTCTATGTTTCCGTGGATGGCGTAGCCGAAGAAGTTGTGGTGGAGACACTCAACGAGATTGAAGTCTCTGGCGGCAGTTCCGGCTCTGGCAGCAATGATGCCAAGAAGAAAGCCTCACGCCCCAGCAACGGCAGCAACCGACCACGACCCTCTCATCCGGGTTGCGTCACTACCGCCATGCCTGGCACCATCGTCGAAGTTAAGGTCAAGGTAGGTGACAAGGTGAATGCTGGCGATGCGGTACTGGTGATCGAAGCCATGAAGATGGAAAACGAAATCCAGGCGGCCAAGGCCGGTGTGGTCGTGGCTGTCAATGTTGCCAAGGGCGACAGCGTCACGCCAGATGAAACCCTGCTGGAAATCCAGCCTGACTAAACGCTGGCACTACGCAAAAAAGCCGGGGTTTCCCGGCTTTTTTATTTTTCCTGACGCATGACATCTCGCATGTCAGAATAAACTTTTTGTTTCTCATTTCACTATGCAGTCATTGATTCTTGCCTCCTCATCACCTTATCGCCGCGAATTGCTAGAGCGCTTGCAGTTACCCTTCAGCGTGCTATCCCCCGATATTGACGAAACCCCGCTCGCAGGAGAGCTTCCTGAGCAGACCGCGCTGCGTCTGGCCCAAGCCAAGGCACTCAAGGTGGCCGATATGCATCCTGATGCTTTGATCATCGGCTGTGACCAGGTAGCAACGCTGGATGGCCTGCAACTGGGCAAACCACTGAATCATGAGAACGCTGTCAGGCAATTGACACTGATGCGCGGGCGCAGCGTCATCTTTCACAGCGCGCTCTGCCTCTACAACGCTGCCAACCAGCAAATGCAAACCGATGTCGTGCCTTATACCGTGATCTTCCGCGACTTGAGCAATGCGCAAATCGAGAACTATCTGCGTAGAGAACAGCCATACCAGTGTGCGGGCAGCGCCAAGTCCGAAGGCCTAGGCATTGCCATCATTGCCGCGATGCAGGGCGATGACCCGAATGCGCTGATCGGCCTGCCATTGATCCGCCTGATCGACATGCTCAATAACCAGGGTGTTGCTATCATCTAGTCCAACACCCCATAACAAGGAATTCCCATCCATGATGACCAAACCCACCCTGATTGCGCTTGGCATGGCTGCTGCTTTTCACGCCATGGCCGCCCAGGATGAAATCCGCAGCACGCTGAACGACCAGCAAAGCGTCGCCGTCACGATTTATAACAACGACCTGGCCTTGGTGAAAGACCAACGCAGGGTCAACCTGGACAGCGGGCAGAACGCACTCGCGCTGCGCGACGTCAGCGCCCAGATTCGCCCAGAAACGGCCTTGCTGCGCAGCCTGAATGGTCAATTGCAGACGCTGGAGCAGAATTTCGACTACGACCTGCTGAGCCCGGAAAAGCTGTTGGAAAAATACATCGGCCAAACGGTGCAGGTTATCCGTACCAATCCGGCGACTGGAGTTGAAACCGTGGAATCCGCGCAAGTGCTCGCGGCCAACAACGGCACAGTGCTGAAAATGGGCAACCGCATCGAGACCGGTATTCCTGGCAGGATTGTATATCCTGACGTGCCGGAAAATCTCAGGGATCGCCCGACCCTGGTGACCACGCTCATCAGCAAGCAATCCGGCCCACAAGATATTGAATTGAGCTACCTGACGCACGGCCTGGGCTGGAAGGCGGACTATGTGGCTGAGCTGAATGCCGCAGAAAACCGCCTGGATTTGTCCGGCTGGGTGACCTTGTCCAACGCCAGCGGCACCGCCTACCGCAATGCCAAACTGCAACTCGTCGCTGGCGATGTGAACCAGGTAGCGCAAGCCCGTCCCGTCCCCATGGCTGCAATGCGCAAAAATGAGATGATGGTCGCGGATGCCATGCCTGCCATGACGGAAGAATCCCTGCTTGAATATCATCTTTACTCGCTGGAGCGTCCGACAACCTTGGCTGAAAACCAGACCAAGCAGGTAGCCCTGCTCAGCGCCCAGGCTATTCCCGTCCGCAAGGAGCTGGTCTTGAGGGGCTCTCCTTATTATTACCAATCCAGCCAAGGGGATCTCGGGCAGAAACTGAAGGCAGGCGTGTTCGTCGAGTTCGACAACAAGGAAAGCGCGAGCCTGGGCAAGCCCCTCCCCAAGGGCATCATGCGCGTGTACAAGAAAGACAGCCAAGGCAATGCCCAGTTTGTCGGTGAGGACAGGATAGACCACACCGCCAAGAACGAAACCGTGCGCCTCAAGCTGGGCGAGGCATTTGACGTCACCGCAAACAAGAAGCAGACGGACTTCAAAAAGCTTCCCAATCCCGCAAAAGGCAACAGCCAGTTCGAGAGCGCCTATGAAATCGTCATCAAGAACGCCAAGGCCGAACCCGTCAAGGTCAAGGTGGTGGAACCCATCCCTGGCGACTGGAGCTTGTTGAGCCAAAGCCATCCATCCAGCAAAAGCAGCAGCAACACCGCTACCTGGAACCTGGCAGTACCAGCCGAAAGCAGCGTGACGCTCACTTACAGGGTACAGGTGAAATATTGAGCACTGGCACACTTTACATGCTCCCGGTCACGCTGGGCGCGGACAATCTAGAGCAGGTGTTGCCGCAGGAGGTGATCCAGCTGGCGCAAACGCTGGACACCTTCATCGTGGAAAATGAAAAAACCGCGCGGCGTTTTCTCAGCCTGGTCAAGACTGTGAAACCAGTTCGCGAGTTGACCTTGCTCACGCTCAATGAACATACGATAGACGCAGAGTTGCCCGCCTTGTTGGCTCCCCTGTTGGCTGGCAAAAACATCGGTTTGATGTCCGAAGCCGGCTGCCCCGGCGTTGCCGATCCTGGCGCGCGGCTGGCAGCGCTGGCACACCAGAAAAATATCCGTGTCGCGCCCCTGGTCGGTCCTTCTTCCATCCTGCTTGCGCTCATGGGATCAGGTTTCAATGGCCAACGCTTCACCTTTCTCGGCTACCTGCCCAGCGACAAGCAGGCGCGGATCCAGAAGCTGAAGGAAATCGAGCGCCATTCACGGCAGTACAAGGAAACGCAGATATTCATCGAGACTCCTTACCGCAATCAGCACCTGCTGGAAGATATGCTCGCCCATTGCAGTGGCGAGACCAAATTGTGCATCGCGCGCAACATCAGCTTACCGACCGAACTGGTCATCAGCCGCCCCATACGGGACTGGAAAACTTCTGAATTGCCGGAATTGCACAAACAGCCGACAGTGTTTTTACTGTTCGCTGGCTGAATACGATAGAGAGGTATAAACAACATTCATGTGGTCTGATCTTTTCATGGGGCTCGGGGCCGTCGGCCTCATGCTGCTGGGTATAGACTGGATGACGCGCGGCCTCAAGAGAGCTGCAGGCCCCAGTTTCATGCAGATATTGCAGCGTTGGACAAGCACGCCTCTGCAAGGCATTTTCATTGGCGGCATCAGCACGCTGGCGGTGCAATCTTCGGCTGCCATCACCGTGACTGTCGTCGGCTTCGCCAATGCCAATATTCTCTCACTCTCCGCCGCCGCTTTTGTGATTTACGGCAGCAATCTCGGCAGCTCATTAAGCGCATGGATGGTGGCTGTGGTGGGCGGCAGCTTCAAGATGGATGGCCTTGCCCTGCCCATCCTGGGGATGACTGTCATACTCAAGCTATTCAGTAAACAATCCCGCAGTCAGGGTATTGGCGAGGCCTTGACCGGCATCGCCCTGCTATTTCTCGGGCTGAGCTACCTGAAGCTCAGCTTCGATTCGGTATTCGTCAATGTGGATTTCGCCTACCTCACCAGCCTGGGTGTTGCCGGCCTGTTGCTTTCCATGCTCGCAGGCATCCTGCTCACCGTTGCAATGCAATCCTCGCTGGCAGTGGTAGCCCTGGTCGTCACGGCAGTCTCTACAGGCTCAGTGCCGCTGGAGGTCGGCGCGGCAGTCGTTATCGGCTCCAATGTCGGCACCACATCGACAGCCCTGCTGGCTACCTTGTCTGCCACCGCCACTGCCAAACGCGTGGCAAGCCTGCATGTGCTGTTCAACGTCCTCACAGCCATCGTGGCCATGCTGGCCCTCAAACCGCTGCTCTGGGGAGTCCAGGGCATTGCCCTGTTCGTGTTCCGCGATACCCAGCCAGAGTTTATCCTGGCCCTGTTCCATACCGTGTTCAATGCGCTGGGGGTAGTGCTCATGTATCCATTGACTCCGCCGCTGATACGCTGGCTGGAAACCAGGTTCAAGCCGCCCACACCAGTGACTTCATTCACACTGGACCAATCCAGTCTGGCGATTCCCAGCCTGGCGATCAAGACCATGAGCCTGGAGGGCATGCGGGCCGGACAATTGATCGCACGCCAAGCACTGATGATGGGACAACAACATAAGCTGGATAGCCAATTGTTGGAAGACAACAAGCAGATATTGCAGAACCTGCATCTCTATATTGCCAAACTGGCACAGCAGGATATGTCGGCAAAAGAAGCCGAATTGCTCCACCAATTGGTGCAAAACCAATTGCGTCTTTCCATGGCGTTGCAACAACTCCCAGGCCTTGCACGCCACCTTACCCAGGACCCTTCCGCCTTTGATCTGGAAATTCCGTATTGGCAATCCCTGAGCAACAGCCCTCTGCCACCTGATCCGGTGGCATTACGCAATGCTTACCGACAATTCGTCCATGACCGCCAGCAGAGAAAACAACTGATTGTCCAGGATGTGCTGCATGAGCGTATTGGCCAGGAATCTGGCGGAGATGACTTTCTCAAGCTGGCGGAAACCCGCCGTTTCAATCAGCAACTGACCAAGGCCCTGCTGGCATTTATCAAGCTACAGTCCAGCTTTGACAAACAGACCAAGCGGACTAAAGAAACACCGCCAGACACTGCAGACGAGACAGAAACACTGCTGCAATAAACAAAAACCACGCCTGCGGCTAGGCAGCCACCAGCCGCCATAGCGAAGTCACCTCAGCACGCCTGGCCTGATGCAGGGGATCAGAAGCATCATTTGCCCGGGAGTGGCGTGGCTGGATATCCAGGCGCTCCAGCACCCGAAGCCCTGCGCGTTCAATCATATCCAGCAATTGCTGGCGCGTGCGCAACCCTAGTCGCTCAGCGATATCCGACAAGATCAGCCATGCCTCTCCACCAGGACTCAAATGGACCGTCACTCCATTCAGGAACCCTTTCAGCATCGCGCTATCGGGGTCGTAAATTGCGTATTCGATTGCAGCATTGGCCTTGGCAGGAATCCATGGTGGATTGCACACGATGAGCGGCGCTTTTCCTGTCGGGAAGAGGTTGCATTCCAGCACCTCGACCTGTTGTTCCAATCCCAGCCTTTGCATATTGTCGCGCGCACAGGCCAATGCCCGCGCATCCTGATCAGTGGCAATGACTTTTTTCACACCCCGCTTTGCCAATATCGCCGCCAGCACGCCACTGCCGGTACCGATATCGAATGCCAAGGTATCCGCAGACAAAGGAACCTGGGCCACCAGGTCAACATACTCGCCGCGCACAGGCGAAAACACGCCGTAATGCGGATGAATGCGCGCTTCCAAGGCAGGTACATCAACTCCTTTCTTGCGCCACTCATATGCCCCCACCACACCCTGCAACTCCCGCAGGGAAACCAGTGACACTTGTCCGGCAACACCATAAGCCTGCAGGCAAGCCTCTCGCACTTCTGGCGCGCGCCGCAAGGCAATGTCATAGTCCCCGTCCAGCTCCACCACCAACATACCAAGTACTCGCGCCCGTTGCGCCTGCGCCTGCCGATGTAGGTGAAAAGCCTCCAATGGCTGGCTGGAAGTCTTGGCTGGTTTACGGTCTATCCTGCGCGCCATCGCCTGCAACAATTGACGCGCATTCTGGAAATCGCCGCGCCACACCAAGGCCGTGCCCTCGCATGCCAGGCGATACGCCTGATCTGCCTTGATCGCATCATCGACCACCTGTACACGCACAGGTGGCTTGCTATGGTTTTCCGAGCGCCACAGCGCCTGGCGCGGTTGCAACCCTTCCTGCCAATAGACAAGCGGAGTTTCAGGAGACAATCTATCCAAGCGAGAACTTTCCATGTATGTCATACGTCATTAAATTGCAAAATCCAAACAACCCGGGTCATTATAGAGCATGCTCAGATGTCCTATCTGAACACCGTCAAGGATTACGCTCATGCGCCATATATTACTCCCCACTCTGATGACGCTCACCCTCGCTGCCTGCGGCGATGTTGCGCAGCTTCCTGTTTCGGCAGGCATGGGCATCAAGCCGGAGCTGCCGGAGCCTCGCCCCGGACTGATTCCCACAGTAAATATCGCTTCCGTGGTCGGCTGGCCTGAGGGCGCTACGCCCATCGCTGCGGAAGGCATGAAAGTCAATCTATTTGCCCAAGGGCTGGATCATCCCCGCTGGTTGTATGAGCTACCGAATGGCGACATATTGGTCGCGGAAACCAACACTCCTTCCAACCCAGATGCAGGCTTTAGCCTGGTCCGCTGGATTACTGGAAAATTCATGGCGCTTGCCGGTGCAGGCGCACCCAGCGCTGACCGCATCACATTGTTACGTGATACAAACGGCGATGGCATTGCCGATCAACGCTTCGCCTTTTTAGAGAATCTGCATTCCCCCTTCGGCATGGCACTGATCGGCAACACATTTTATGTTGCCAATACCGATGCCATCGTCACTTTTCCTTATCAGAATGGAGATACCAAGATCACCGCCCCACCTGTCAATTTGATTGACCTTCCCAGCCAGTCGCCAAACTATCATTGGACCAAAAACATCATTGCCAGCCTCGATGACAGCAAGCTATATGTCACCGTGGGCTCCAACAGCAATATTGGCGAAAACGGCATGGAGATAGAGGAAGGCCGCGCTGCCATCTGGGAAGTCGATACCAAGTCCGGCCAGCACCGCATTTTCGCCTCTGGATTACGCAACCCAAATGGTCTTGCCTGGGAACCGGACAGCGGCGCATTGTGGACTGCAGTCAACGAGCGCGATGCCATCGGCAGCGATCTGGTGCCTGACTACATCACCTCGGTGCAGGATAACGGTTTTTATGGCTGGCCTTACAGCTATTACGGTCAACATGTGGATGTCCGCGTGCAGCCGCAGCAGCCCGAGCTGGTAGCTAGTTCCTTGGTACCAGATTATGCTGTGGGAGCGCATACTGCCACATTGGGCCTGGCTGTCGCGCACGGCAATACCCTGCCATCGCAATATGCCAATGGTATGTTCATCGGTCAGCATGGCTCATGGAACCGCAAGCCAAGCAGCGGCTACCAGGTCTTGTTCGTACCGTTTGCCAATGGCAAGCCCAGAGGTATGCCTATCGAAGTACTTACTGGTTTCCTTAATGAAAAGGGCGAGGCACAGGGAAGGCCGGTGGGCGTGCTGGTCAATCAGGAAGGCGCGCTGCTGGTCGCTGACGATGTAGGCAATGCCATTTGGCGCGTGACCGCTGCAAGTCCAGCGCAACAATCAAACACAGCGAAATAATGAAATATTGCAGGGAATCTTTCCCGACTTCATCCAACCACTTCATTTTGGCTTGTTTACACTTTTGGCAGCATGGTCTAATGCGCCATTCCGCATCCATCGCGTTCATTGCCGCCATGAATACTATGACCAAACCTTTCCTGATTCTTACCCTTGGCCTCAGCCTGCTGAGCGCACTTCCGGCCAAGGCAGCCGCATCCGACAAGGATGAGGCCAGGGAAGCTGCCGTGAGTTTTTTTGAAGATTACGCCGCACTGCAAAAAACCAATAAAGTCGTCGGACTGCCCAACATGCAGCAACTGGATGCCATTTCCCAGCACTTCATCCCCAAACTACATCGTATTTTCTATATAGCGCTACGCGAACAACACCGCTGCCGCAGCCGCGATAGAGATACTCCATGGACCAGCGGCGACCTCTTCACCTCCAACGATGCAAGCTTCACCAGCTTTACCATTGACCCCAGCATCACCAACCAGTTCGGACGCCAGGCCACCATTCATTTCACGCTGGATCAACAGGGCACCTCCCAGCGCTGGAATGACGAGGTCATCCTCAGAAAAGAAAATGGCAAATGGATGATCTACGATATTGAATACCATGCTCCGTTTGCCCCTCACAAAGCCGGCAAAAGCCTGCAATCCATCATCGATAAAAATCCAGCCTGTTGAATCTTTAAGATATTGTTTCCATCATGCATGTTATGTGGTAACGTAAGCGCCTGATGATTTGGAAGCATAATATTTAGCTTCGAACGGATTTACAATTGATAGCAGTACCGCATTCCCAGCAGCTATTTTCCCTGGCAATCTCCCTGGAGAACACTCTTGTCAGATAGTTTTCAGCAGGCAGTTCCCTCATCTTTCGAGTCTTATCTTGCTCAATCTGCCAATGCACTTTTCCTGGCATTGGACGAGCGCGACAACCATACCCAGCAACATTGTGACCGTGTTTCCATATTGGCGTGCGAAATCGGCACTGCTTGTGGTTTTAGCCAAAAAGAACTAAGTGTGCTTGCTGTCGGGGCACGCTTTCATGACATAGGTAAAATCGGCATCCCGGATTATGTCCTGCTCAAGCCCGGGCCGCTGACAACCGCAGAATGGGAGGTCATGAAAATGCACCCGGCCAAGGGAGAACGCCTGTTCCGCAACACCTTGCACCCTTATGCCAGCGAAATTGCCACTGTCATCAGGCATCACCACGAGCGTTTTGACGGCAGTGGATACCCGGATGGCTTGTCCGGCGACCATATTCCCCTGGCTTCACGCATCCTGGGGCTAGCCGACATCTATGACGCCATGGCAACGACACGGCCCTATCACCGTGCCCGCACACATCGTGAAATCATGGATTTCCTGCTAGAAGAAGACGGCACCCGTATCGACCCGGATGTCTTCGCCTGTTTTCACAATATTATCGAACACAGCCCGGCGCGAGTAGCCTGATTAATTCCCGGCCAATCAAGCCGCTAGCTAATCAATCCGCCCGAATACCTGTTGCCATAGGTTTCGAACTGCCGCCACTTTCTCGCTGACCTTATCCAGCGGCACGCGTGCCTTCTGGTTCCCCTGCAAGCGGATGGCATGCTGGCGGCGGCGGTAATCGCGATAGTTCTGCGCCACCTGGTGCGCCAGTGCCGCATCCACCAGCCCCAGCCCGCCCAGCATTTCCAGCAAGGCAATATTCCCCAGATTACGCGTCAACTCTCGATATTGTGACGCGTAAGCCAGCACCAGGTATTGCACAATGAACTCGACATCCACGATGCCGCCACGATCATGCTTGAGGTCAAACAGTTCGCCGTAGTTGGGATGCGCCTGGTGCATTTTCTGGCGCATGTTAACCACCTCGGTTTTCAGCATTTCCTTATCCCGCTGCTGACACAGCACATCCTCGCGAATCTGCTCGAACACCAGGCCAATCTCCGGCTTACCGGCGCAGAAACGCGCGCGAGTCAATGCCTGGTGTTCCCAAACCCAGGCTTTCTCCTGCTGATAGGTCCTGAATGCCTGCACGGAACTCACCAGTAAGCCGCTTGCGCCATCAGGCCGCAACTGCATGTCGGTTTCATAGAGAATGCCAGCTGAGGTCATGCTGCCAAGCCAGGTATTCAGCCGTTGGCCGAGCTTGGCATATACCTCGCCCGCCTCCGGCGCGTCATCATCATAGAGGAAAATAATATCCAGGTCGGAAGCATAGCCAAGCTCCTTGCCGCCCAGTTTGCCATAACCAATGATGGCAAATTGCGGCTCTTCACGATGGCGCTGCCGCAGGCTGGGCCAGATCGCCTTGATCGCCACGTCGAGGATGATATCGGCCAAGGCGCTCAGGTAATCCGACAGCGTTTCCAGCGCCAACTCCCCGGCCACATCCTTGGCGGCAAACCGGAACACGGCGGCATGCTTGAATTGCCGCATCTCGTCCATTTGCCGCTCGACATCGCCGGACAAGGTCATGACCCTGCGTTCCAGGTCCGCATGCATGGCGGCAAAGTCCGGCGTTGCATAGAGATTGCGTGTATCGAGCAATTCGTCCAGCAAAATCGGGTGCCGGGTCAAGTATTGCGCCAGCCATGGACTCGCGCCCACGATGCGCGTGACCAGTGTCAGAGCAGAGGGATATTCAACCAGCAATGCAAGGTAACTGGCGCGGCGGCAGATGCTGTCCAGCAGGTCTGCCACGCGGATCAGCGCCTTGTCAGGCTCGGGTTCCTGCGCCGCTTCAGTGATTGCAAGTGGCACCAGCGCGTCAAAACGCTGCCGGCTGATTTCAGGCAACTGCTTGTAGCGCGGGCTATCATGCAGACTCAACAGCTTGCGCAAGGTTTCTTCCGGCTCGGCATAGCCCAACTGCGCCAGCGCAGCACTGGCATCTTCGCCCTCAATCGAGCGTTTCCATAAAGCCATTTCCTGCTGCGGCTCATCCTCTTCGCTGCGCTCATCTGCTGGGTCGCTGAATACTTCCTCAAAATGGTGTTGCACCAGATTGCGATGCTGATCCAGAGCCGCCAAGAATGTCTCCCAATCGGCATAGCCCATGCCCAGCGCTATCCTGGCCCTGTTTTCTTCGCTTGCCGGCAAATCCTGGGTTTGCGCATCCTCCAGATATTGCAGCCTGTGCTCCAGGTTGCGCAGGAATACATATGCCTGCTTTAGCTCAATCACTGCCGCTGCTGTCAACAATCCCTTTTCACCCAGCAAATCCAGCACCGCCATGGTTGGTCGAATCTGCAAACTGGCATCGCGCCCGCCACGCATGAGCTGGAACACCTGGGCAATAAACTCCACTTCGCGTATGCCGCCGCGCCCAAGCTTGATATTGTCATGCATGTCGCGCCGGTTAACCTCGCGCTGTATCTGCATCTTGAGGTCGCGCATGGAGGCGAACACGCCGAAATCGAGGTATTTGCGGAAGACAAAAGGCCGCAACATCTGGCTCAGTCCTTGGTCTGGCCCCGCCACTACCCTACCCTTGATCCAGGCATAGCGTTCCCATTCGCGCCCCTGGTTCTGGTAATACTCTTCCAGCATGGCAAAGCTGCATGCCAGCGGCCCTTCAGAGCCATAAGGCCGCAAGCGCATATCGACGCGGAACACGAAACCATCTTCGGTAATTTCATCAATCGCAGCAATCAGGCGCTTGGCGAGCCGTGTAAAGAAATCCACATTGCTAATGGATTTTTTCGTCCCGCTGGTTTCGCCATCCTCGGAAAAGGCAAAGATCAGGTCAATATCCGAGGAAACGTTGAGTTCGTTGCCGCCCAGCTTGCCCATACCTACCACGATAAGCTGCTGCGGCTCCCCGCTTTCCTCGCCAACAGGCACGCCATACTGCGCCTGCAGCCAGGGCGTCAGATGCTGCAAGGCATATTGCAGCGTGACTTCCGCCAGCGCACTTACCACATGCATCACCTCATCCAGATCAGCAAGGCCATTCAGGTCGCGCACGATCAGGCGCAGCATGACCCGCTGCCGCAATTGGCGCAGGGTATGCTTGAGGCTGGCATCGTCCGTGACGGCTTGCTGCGCCAGCCAGTCACGCATCTCCGCCGCTGCCCAGGGCTGATGCATGGTAGCCGCCAATTCCGGAAGCAGATCTGCATCGCTATTGACGAGACGCGCAATGAAAGGGCTGCATTTCACGGCATGCAATAAATACTGTTCATCCCGCGATAAGCCTGTATCTGGCTGCAAAATCTGTGATAGTGTGCGCATCTTTAACTTGTAAATAAAATGTTATTATTTGTTTCTGAAAGTAAATAATGGGAAAATATCCCGTTCAAGTCATGAATCATCGTTGCATTATAGAGTTTTAAAGGAGCATTTTTATGTCGTCGATAGTATCCGTGCTGACGGAATCACGTGTTTTTGCACCGCATGAAACATTCCGCCAAGCCGCCAGCGTATCAGGTATACAAGCCTATCAAGCCTTGTGCGATGCAGCTGAGCAGGATTACATCGGCTTCTGGGCTGATCTTGCCCGACAGGAAATCAGTTGGCAAACTCCCTTCACAGAAATCCTGGATGAATCAACTGCTCCATTCTATCGCTGGTTTGCCGACGGCAAACTCAATGCTTCCTATAATTGCATTGATCGTCACCTAGAAAAAAATAGTGACAAGATCGCGCTAATCTTTGAGGCCGATGACGGCACCATTACCAATATCACCTACCGCGGGCTACACCAACGTGTTTGCCGCTTTGCCAATGCCTTGAAGAAACAAGGCATAACCTTGGGCGATCGCGTGGTCATCTACTTGCCGATGAGTATAGAAGCGATTGTTGCCATGCAAGCCTGCGCGCGTATTGGTGCTATCCACTCGGTCGTGTTCGGCGGATTCTCCGCCAAGAGCCTGCACGAGCGCATCGTCGATGTCGGCGCCAAACTGGTAATTACCGCAGATGCCGCCATGCGCGGCGGCAAAGCCGTCACGCTCAAGGCGGCTGTGGATGAAGCCCTGGCACAAGGCGGTTGCGATGCTGTGGAAAAAGTCATCATCTATCGACGTACCGACCTCGACATGGCTTGGGACAGTGCGCGCGACCTCTGGTGGCATGACATCGAAGCAAGGGAAAGTGATGTCTGCGAACCGACCTGGGTGGAAGCGGAGCACCCGCTCTTCATCCTCTACACATCCGGCTCCACTGGCACCCCCAAGGGCGTACAACACTCCACCGGCGGCTATCTGCTCGGCGCCATCATGAGCATGAAATGGGTATTCGACCATAAGGCCGACGATATTTTCTGGTGTACCGCAGATGTAGGCTGGATCACTGGCCATAGCTATGTAGCCTATGGCCCATTGGCGTTAGGCAGCACGCAAATCGTATTCGAAGGCATCCCGACCTATCCTGACGCTGGCCGTTTCTGGCAGATGATCGAGCGCCACAAGGTAAGCATTTTCTATACTGCGCCTACCGCGATCCGCTCCCTGATCAAGCTAGGTGGCGAACTGCCTCACAATTACGATCTCTCCAGCCTACGTTTGCTCGGCACAGTAGGAGAGCCAATCAATCCCGAAGCCTGGATGTGGTATCACACAGTCGTAGGCAAGGAGCGCTGCCCGATTGCCGACACTTGGTGGCAGACTGAAACCGGTTCGCACATGATCGCCCCATTACCCGGCGCTATCGACCTCAAGCCCGGCTCCTGCACCCGTCCCCTGCCCGGCATCATCATGGATATCGTGCATGAAGATGGCTCCCATATCGAAGGCACTGGCGGCGGCCTGCTGGTGGTAAAAAAACCATGGCCTTCCATGATCCGCAATATCTGGGGCAATCCGGAACGCTTCAGAAAAGCCTACTTCCCCGAGGAACTCCATGGCCTCTATCTGGCTGGCGACTCTGCGCACCGTGATGAAGACGGCTACTTCTGGATTATGGGCCGCATCGATGATGTATTGAATGTGTCTGGACACCGCTTGGGCACCATGGAAATCGAATCCGCCCTGGTCGCTAACCCATTGGTTGCGGAAGCCGCAGTGGTCGGCAAGCCCCATGACATCAAGGGTGAATCCATCGTGGCCTATGTCGTGCTCAAGGGCGCACGCCCTGAAGGTGAAACAGCCAAGACCGTTGCCCAGCAACTACGCGACTGGGTGGGCAAAGAAATCGGCCCGATTGCCAAGCCGGATGAAATCCGCTTTGGTGAAAATCTGCCCAAGACGCGCTCCGGCAAGATCATGCGCCGCTTGCTGCGCTCGCTGGCGAAAGGTGAAGAAATCACCTCGGACATTTCCACGCTGGACAACCCCGCCATTCTGGAACAATTAAAGCAATCCAGCATTTAGCGTATGACAACCTGGCAACTACAACCTGAATTCCATCACTTGCGCGGCTATTTTGGCTCACTGGACGATATATTCAAGCTGGATGGTCCGCAGGTAAGCCATGCCCGCGACTTCTCGGAAGCCATTCGCGTAGAAGTGAATGAACAACAATATTACGTCAAACGCTATCAAGCCGCAGGCAAGGGTATCCGGCGTTTCCTCGGTACTCCACGCATCCAGCGGGAATGGGAAAATCTTCTATCTTTTGATGCATGGGGCATCCCTACCGCGCCGATCGTTGCCTACGGCATGGAATATAGTTACGGCCTGTTCAGGCGCAGCGCCATGATCACGGCAGCCATTCCGAACAGCATTGACCTGCTCTCGCTCGCCACCAGCAACGACCCTCGCCTGCGCGACAGGCAATGGGTGGATCACATCAGCAAGCAGATCGCCGTCATCACGCGCACGCTCCATGCAAAGCAATTCATTCATGGGGATTTGAAGTGGCGCAATATCCTCGTCAACGGAAACGGGGATATCTTCCTGATCGACAGCCCCTGTGGCACGACATGGTCAGGAAGTTTCTTGAAATACCGCATCAAGAAGGAAATTTTCGGTCTGGACCGTTATGCCCGAAGGTTCGGTCTTAGCCGCAGCCAAAGGCTGCGTTTTTTCCTGCTGTACCTGGATACTCCGCGGCTGAACAACAAGACAAAATCCTGGCTGCGGGAAATCATGGCCTACCGCTTCCGCCGCGATCAATAAACAGGGCAAGAGCAGCAGCTAATATAAATTAACTCCCCAGTCCCCGCTCTTTCTATCCTGCCCTCGCCTGCCGCAATATTCAAACAAGGTTTACGGCAACCCAACCATGGCAGATTCTATTCCGCGCTGATGACTGCTAAACCGCCCATATAAGGACGCAGCACTTCCGGCACCGTTACGCTGCCGTCGGCCTGCTGATAATTTTCCAGGACAGCCACCAACGTGCGGCCTACAGCCAAGCCGGAACCGTTCAAGGTATGCACCAGTTCTGGCTTGCCGTTTTCATTGCGGAAGCGCGCCTGCAACCGGCGGGCCTGAAACGCCTCGCAATTGGAGATCGAGGAAATCTCGCGATAGGTGTTCTGGGCAGGCAGCCACACTTCAAGGTCATAGGTCTTGGCCGCGCCGAAACCCATGTCGCCGGTGCACAGCAGCACGGCACGGTACGGTAACCCCAATGCCTGCAGCACATGCTCGGCATGTCCAACCATCTCCTCCAGCGCCTCGTAGCTTTTTTCAGGGTGGGCGATCTGCACCATTTCCACCTTGTCGAACTGGTGTTGGCGTATCATGCCGCGCGTATCCCGGCCGTAAGAACCTGCTTCCGAGCGGAAGCAAGGAGTATGCGCCGTCAGCTTGATCGGCAGCTCATCCAGCGCTACGATCTCGTCGCGCACGGTATTGGTTAGAGTGACTTCCGAAGTCGGGATCAGATACAGCGTTTCGTTGCTATCGCTCTCCTGTCCGCCCTTTTGCGCGGCGAACAGGTCGGCCTCGAACTTAGGCAATTGCCCCGTCCCGCGCAAGGTCTCGGCATTGACGATATAGGGCGTGTAACACTCGGTGTAGCCGTGCTTTTCCGTCTGGGTATCCAGCATGAACTGCGCCAAGGCGCGGTGCAGCCGAGCAATCTTGCCGCGCATCAGGGTGAAACGCGCGCCTGCCAGCTTGGCGCCAGTATCAAAATCCAGACCCAGCGGCGTGCCGATATCGGTATGGTCCTTGACCTCGAAATCGAAACTGCGCGGCGTGCCGACCCGGCGCACCTCGACGTTATCCTCTTCCGACTTGCCAACCGGCACGCTCTCATGCGGCAGGTTGGGCACATTGAGCAGCAACTGCTGCAATTCCGCCTGTATCGCTGCCAATCGCTCCTCGTCCGCCTTCAACTGCGCGCCCAGGCCAGCCACCTCGGCCATGATGAGCGCCACATCCTCGCCCTTGGACTTGGCAATACCAATCTGCTTGGAAGTGGCATTGCGCTTGGCCTGTAAATCCTGGGTGCGGGTCTGCACCGTCTTGCGTTCATTCTCCAGCGCGGTAAAAGCGCTGGTATCAAAAGCAAAACCCCGGCTGGCAAGACGCGCCACCACGGTATCAAGGTCGTTGCGTAACTGCTGGATATCTAACATGGAAATTCCTGGTATTGATTGCAAATATACAGATGCACACTGGATGATTGTATTGGCACGGGACGCGTTCTTTTGCCCCGCATCCCTGATTTTTTGCACATTTTACTTCAAGTCGAAACTTTATGAAGGAGGCCATGCCACACCCCAAGTGTCAATTAGTCCGGTAGCAAGGGAAAATCAGGGAGATGACTATGCTCTTGCCGCATGCATGTAGTCTGGCAAGACGACCCATCCATGCATGGTGCAAGGATGGGTTCTGTTGACCTTGATAATGCCTTCCTTTAAATATCCAATGTGCTGAACCAGCAAATCGTTGTTTTTGCGTTCAAGGCAATTCATCATGAAAAAGGATGTTTAATCCCAATCATTCATACGGCGCGCTTGCCTTTACAAGGCGAGTACGCCGTACGAGCTAAACATTGATCGTATCAATAAAGCCCGTCAGTCGAGAAACCAGTTAGTAACATAAATCACTAGAAGGGCTAGAAGAACTAGAAGAACTGAGAGGGCCAGCATCATTGCCAACTTTTTCATGAAGCTTGGTTTATCAAATACCATGCCTTCTGCTTCCCTCACCCTCCTCTCTTCATCAAAATGCCATTTAATAGCAAAATAGGCTCCAATACC
Organism: Methylobacillus sp.; assembly: GCF_036844465.1. Classification (NCBI taxonomy): domain Bacteria; kingdom Pseudomonadati; phylum Pseudomonadota; class Betaproteobacteria; order Nitrosomonadales; family Methylophilaceae; genus Methylobacillus; species Methylobacillus sp. The sequence continues at coordinate 281,858 of NZ_DAIUFW010000002.1, read as the reverse complement.
TAATACAATAAGCTTAAAAGCTCCAGCAAAGTATGGAAAGAAGTTAGCCCAACTGCCGTTCATTATCTATCTCCATTAAATTCAATATCGATTTTGCGGCAGCATAATCAAAGGTTCATGTTTAGTGCGCACCCAAAGTCAGGCGTTCTAGCTAGCGCAAGTCTACTGCTCGCGCTAGCTGTCCATAACTCTTTTGCAATACCTGTAGCAGAGAAACGCCAGAGCATATGGCCCCTTCATCCGTCTTTTAATTGTTGGACAGGCTCATTACTTGTCAGCCTCTTCATCCCACTTTCTCAGCAGCGCCAGCTTCTCGCCTATCTTGCCCTCCAGGCCTCTTGGCGTAGGCTGGTACCAGCCCGGCTCCGCCATATCGTCTGGCATATAGGTTTCCCCAGCGGCATAGGCATTCGGTTCGTCATGGGCATAGCGGTATTCATGCCCGTAGCCAAGCTCCTTCATGAGTTTGGTCGGCGCGTTGCGGAGGTGCACAGGCACTTCCCGGCTTTTGTCTTGCCTGACGAAAGCCTTGGCCTGGTTATAGGCCATATAGCCTGCGTTGCTCTTGGCGGCCACGGCGAGGTAGATGACGGCTTGCCCGAGTGCGAGCTCGCCTTCCGGGCTGCCTAGGCGTTCGTAAGTCAACGCGGCGTCATTGGCAATCTGCATGGCCCTGGGGTCGGCCAAGCCGATGTCTTCCCACGCCATGCGGATAATGCGCCGCGACAGGTAGCGCGGGTCGGCGCCGCCGTCCAGCATGCGGGTCAGCCAATAGAGCGCGGCATCGGGGTGGGAGCCGCGTACCGATTTGTGCAGGGCGGAAATCTGGTCGTAGAAGTTATCACCGCCCTTGTCGAAACGGCGACTGTTCAGGGTCAGGGCATTCTGGATGAAGTCGGCGTCGATCTTCTCCACGCCGGAGGCCTTAGCAGCCATGGCACATTGCTCAAGCAGGTTAAGGAAACGCCGCGCGTCTCCGTCGGCGTAGCCGATGATGGTATCCACTGCCAAGTCGTCGAACTGCAAGTGCGCCAGGGCTTGTTCCTGCACGCGCTTGAGCAGTTGCTTCAGTTCGTCCTCGGTCAGTGATTTGAGCACATAGACCTGCGCACGCGACAGCAAAGCGGAGTTCACCTCAAAGGAAGGGTTTTCCGTGGTGGCGCCGATGAATGTCACCAGGCCGCTTTCCGCGTAAGGCAGCAAGGCGTCCTGCTGAGATTTGTTGAAGCGGTGGATTTCATCGACAAACAGGATGGTGTGCCTGCCGCGCGACAGGTTTTGTTCAGCCTGTTCCATGGCGGCGCGGATATCCTTGACGCCGGAGAACACTGCGGACAAGGCGATGAACTCGCAATCGAACGCTGTGGCTGTCAGCCTTGCCAGCGTGGTCTTGCCAACGCCAGGCGGCCCCCAGAAAATCATGGAGTGCGGCTTGCCGGATTGGAACGCCAACCGCAACGGCTTGCCTTCACCCAGCAAGTGCGACTGGCCGATCACTTCGTCCAGGGTTTTCGGGCGCAGTACTTCCGGCAACGGCGCCACGGGTTCCTGGGTGAAGAGGTCAGCCATGGTATTTTCTCTTCAGATGTATTTCTTGCAACCTGGGCAGCATGACATTACTCACCCACGACATCCGCGCCTGCGGGAACCTTGAATTTAAAGCTGCCGCTGTTCAGGGATGGATTGCGTTCCAGCTTGCTAAAGTGAATGGTAGTGGTGTGGCCAAAGCTGTCATGTAATTCCATTTTCTGCAGCCCATTGCCGCTGAACCCCAGCAGCACCTTGTCGAAACCACTTTCCTCAGCCTTGGGCACGGCCTGCACCCACTCCAGCCCGTCCGAACGGCCCGGTACGGCAGTCAGGGTGAAGTTGCGCTCCGCGTCCTGCGCCCCGGCCAGCAATGAAGCCGGGCTGGAGCCGATGGCCTTGTTCATGGCGCGTACCGTCACCTGGTTGAGGTCGGGGTCGTACAGCCAGACCTTTTCGCCGTCGCCGATAATCTGCTGCACATAGGGCTGGTCATAATCCCAGCGGAACTTGCCCGGGCGCTGCAACTGCATATTGCCCTGCACTTCCTGCACCTTGCCGCCTTGCGCATCCGTCACCACCTGGTGGAAATGCGCCCGCATGGCATTGGTGGACTTGAAAAACGTCTTGAGCGACTCGATGCCGTCCGCATGGGCCAGTAACGGCACGGCCATCAACAATGCTGCTATCAACCTCATGCCTGCTGTCTCTTTCGCTGCTTAATCATGGTTATTCGGGGCAATCACTTCGCGGTTGCCGTTACTCTGCATGGCGGAAACCAGGCCGGCCCGCTCCATTTCCTCGATCAGGCGCGCAGCGCGGTTGTAGCCGATGCGCAACTGGCGCTGCACGGAGGAAATCGAGGCGCGACGCGACTTGAGCACGATCGCCACCGCTTCGTCATACAGCGGGTCGGCCTCGCCTCCGCTTTCGCCCAGCTCGCCGCCTTCCCCGCCGTCTTCGCTCCCGCCGGTCAGTATGCCTTCAATATAGTTGGGTTCGCCCTGCTGCTTGAGGTATTCCACCACGCGGTGCACTTCCTGGTCGGATACGAAGGCACCATGCACACGCTGCGGGTCGCTGGTGCCGGGAGGCTGGTAGAGCATATCGCCCTGGCCCAGCAAGGCCTCCGCGCCCATCTGGTCGAGAATGGTGCGCGAGTCGATCTTGCTCGATACCTGGAACGCCACGCGGGTGGGAATATTGGCCTTGATCAGGCCGGTAATCACATCCACGGAAGGCCGCTGTGTCGCCACTACCAGGTGGATGCCGCAGGCTCGCGCCTTCTGCGCCAAACGCGCAATCGGCTCTTCCACCTTCTTGCCCACCACCATCATCAGGTCGGCCAATTCGTCGATTACCACCACGATCAGCGGCAACTCTTCCAGCGGCTCCGGCTCATCCGGTGTCAGGCTGAACGGATGAGGGATTGAGGTGCCTTCCTTCTCCGCATCGCGGATTTTCTGGTTATAGCCTGCAAGGTTGCGCACGCCGAGCATGGACATCAGCTTGTAGCGGCGCTCCATCTCTGCCACGCTCCAGTTCAGGGCATTGCCCGCCTGGCGCATGTCGGTAATCACGGGCGCCAGCAGATGCGGAATCGCGTCGTAGACAGACAGCTCCAGCATCTTGGGGTCGATCAGGATCAGCCTGACCTTGTTCGGCTCAGCCTTGTAGACCAGGCTCAAGATCATGGCGTTGATGGCCACCGATTTGCCTGAGCCAGTCGTCCCCGCGACCAGGACGTGCGGCATCTTGGCAAGGTCAGCCACCACCGGCTTGCCGGAAATATCCTTGCCCATCGCGATCGCCAGCGGCGAACTGACATCGGCATACACCTGCGAGCCAAGAATCTCGGAGAGATAAACGATCTGGCGCTTGGGGTTTGGAATCTCCAGGCCCATATAGGTCTTGCCAGGGATCGTCTCGACCACGCGCACGCTCACCACAGACAACGCACGTGCCAAATCCTTGGAAAGATTGGCGACCTGGCTGCCCTTGACTCCTGCTGCCGGGTCGATTTCATAGCGGGTAATCACTGGGCCGGGCAACGCGGTCACTACCTTGACCTCGATGCCGAAATCCATGAGCTTGCGCTCAATCAGGCGCGAGGTGAATTCCAGCGTCTCGGCGGACTGCACTTCCACCACGCCGGTCGGCTCGTCCAGCAGGTGCAGCGGCGGCAATGGCGAATCGGGCAAGGTTTCGAACAACGGCGTCTGCTTTTCCTTTTGCACCCGCTCGCTTTTCTCGATCTCGAACGTCGGCGGCACTTCGATCTGCACCGGAGGCCGGTCTTCCGTGCGCTTGCGCTCGCTCACGACAAATTCGGTGCGCTCCTGCTCGGCCCTCTTTCCCAGCTTGCGATCCTGGTAATCCTGCCAGCGTTCAATGATGTAGTGGTAGCTGAATTCGAGACCCGCGCCGAGTTTTTCCGCAATCTTGATCCACGACCAGCCCGTGAACAGGCTGAAACCTACCGCCAGCAGTAATAACAGCAGCAAGGTTGATCCGGCAAAACCCAGCATGGCCTGCAGGCCGGTATCCACCAGAGAACCCAGCATGCCGCCTGCCACAGTCGGCAACTCCATGGCAATGGCGTGAAAATGTCCGGCCTCCAGCGCGGCTGAGGACAACAGCAACATAAGAAATCCGGACAGGTTCAGCCAGATCAATGGCTTACGCTCTTCATTCACGGCCTCAAGGCGCAAATACACCAGCCACATGGCATAAAATGCCAATACCACCCACCACCAGGCGGAAAAACCGAACAGATAAAGCAGGATATCCGACAGCCAAGCGCCCAGCGCGCCACCGGCGTTTTGTGTGGCATCGCTATCACTGGCGATATGCGACCACGAAGGATCGCTACTATGATATGTCAACAGAATCAAAGTCAGGTACAGGCCAACCACAACCAGCACCAGCCACCAAGCCTCCTTGACGATACCAGGAGTAGCTTCGGGTTCGGCCTGACGGCGGCTATTGAGCGGCGTGCTTTTTTTCTGGAAAAACAAGATGGTTCGGTATCCGGGACAAAATTAAGCAGCGCTGATTATATCAGTATCATTCCTATTTCGGACCTGTCTGCTACTTCCCTGCCAACACCAGTTTATCCTCACCATAATTAACAGTGTCGACAAGCCATTCTGGATGAGCAGCCATGACGATTGAGTTTTTCTATCATCCAGATAAACACAATCAATTTGCACCTATTACGTACTGACGCCTACACTAGCAGAACTTATCGCGAAACTTAGTAATTGTCAGGAATGTCTGATATAAAGCATGACTGGAAATCACCACAGTCACGTTCAGCATGATGTATTTCATACACCTCATCAATAAGGAGAAGTTAAGATGGTAGACATTGGCATCAGCGAAAAAGATCGCAAAAAAATAGCTGAAGGACTTTCCCGCTTTCTAGCAGATACTTACACCCTGTATCTCAAAACCCATTACTTCCACTGGAATGTAACAGGTCCACAATTCCGCACCCTGCACCTGATGTTCGAGGAGCAATACAACGAACTATGGGCTGCTGTTGACCAGATCGCTGAACGCATCCGCTCGCTGGATTTTCCTGCACCGGGTACTTACAAGGAGTTCAGCAAGCTGACCTCCATCGAGGAAACCGATGGCATTCCCCATGCCCAGGATATGATCAAGGCATTGATTGCCGGCCATGAAGCCGTTGTGCGCACAGCCCGTTCGGCCTTCCCCATTGCAGACAAAGCCGCTGACGAAGCCACGGCAGACCTGCTGACCCAGCGCCTGCAAGTCCATGAAAAAACCGCATGGATGCTGCGCAGCATGCTGGAAAAAGCCTAACTATTAACCAATTTAATTATTGCATCCTAGGAGTACTCACCGTATGGCAACAAAACACGCTCGCCTGCTGATTCTGGGTTCCGGCCCGGCGGGTTATTCTGCCGCTGTGTATGCAGCACGCGCCAACCTGAAACCCGTGCTGGTTACCGGCCTCGCCCAGGGCGGTCAGCTCATGACCACCACTGAAGTCGATAACTGGCCCGCTGATGCCGATGGTGTCCAGGGGCCAGAGCTGATGGCGCGCTTCCAGAAACACGCTGAGCGCTTCAATACGGAAATGGTTTTCGACCATATCCACACCGCCAAGCTGACCGAAAAACCCATCCGCTTGATCGGTGACAGCGGTGAGTACACCTGCGATGCCCTGATTATTGCCACCGGCGCTTCCGCCAAATATCTCGGCCTGCCTTCCGAAGAAGCCTTCGCCGGCAAGGGTGTTTCTGCCTGCGCCACCTGCGACGGCTTTTTCTACCGTAACCAGGAAGTCGCAGTGGTCGGCGGCGGCAATACAGCTGTCGAGGAAGCCCTTTATCTGGCCAATATCGCCAGCAAAGTGACCCTGGTACACCGCCGCGACAAATTCAAGGCAGAGGCCATCCTGGTGGATAAGCTCATGGAACGCGTCAAGGAAGGCCGCATCGTGCTCGAAACCTTCCATACGCTGGATGAAGTGCTGGGCGACGACTCAGGCGTCACAGGCATGCGCATCAAGGATGTCAACAGCGGCGCCACCAAGGAAATCGCGCTGCAAGGCGTATTTATCGCGATTGGCCACAAGCCCAATACCGATCTTTTTGCAGGCCAGCTGGACATGGAATGGGGCTATATCATTACCAAGGCCGGGCGTGAGGGCAACTTCACCGCCACCAGCATTCCAGGCGTTTTCGCCGCCGGCGATGTACAGGATCACATCTATCGCCAGGCTGTCACCAGCGCAGGCACAGGCTGCATGGCAGCTCTCGATGCCGAACGCTATTTGGATCAATTGTCATAATCCAGAAATCCCCGCAGGCTAAACCTGCGGGGATTCTTTGCAGGTATGGCTGAGCACGACGATGACATTGAAGATGATGAAAGCAGGCTGTTTCTTGACGCCATCAAGGGCGCTCGCCCGCTGAAACCCTCCCGCGTTTACCATACCCCGCCCCCGCCTAAACCCAAACCCATTCCCCGCCAGTTTCTGCGCGACGAACGCCAGGCGCTCGCAGACTCACTGAGCGACGGCTATATCCCCGCCCATGAAATGGAAAGCGGCGAAGAGCTGCTGTACCTGCGCGAAGGCCATTCGCCCGATATCCTGGGCAAACTGCGCCGCGGCCATTGGGTCGTGCAAGCCACCATAGACTTGCATGGCATGGTCAGTGACGAAGCCCGGCTCTATGTCGCCGAATTCCTTTCTCACTGCAAGAAACGCGGCATCCGCTGCGTGCGCATCATCCACGGCAAGGGCCTGAGCTCCCGCAACCGCGAGCCAGTCCTGAAGCACAAGCTGCGCAACTGGCTGATGCAGAAAGATGAAGTCATCGCCTACGCCCAGGCACGCCAGCAGGATGGCGGCAGTGGCGCAGTCATCGTATTGATCAAGGCTTAAATACTGCCTTCCCTACCCCTCAACCTTTCCATTTTGTCAGCCTATTGCCAGGCTGCATTAAGGCTGGCCTAGGGCAACTCTGCCAATATTCAAATCCGGCAAATTAAAGTTAATGAATCTGTAAACTAAAGCGTTTTAGTCGCGTTTACTATTCACCGCACACCCGTGTCCTGAATGGAAAGAGAGATTCTGCATGCCATTGCGTCACTTGGCGTTTACCAGTCTCATCGTGTTAAGCCTGAACCTGCCTCCCGTACTTCATGCTGAAGAAAATACCCCGCTCGGTGCCTTGACCTTGCCGCAAGCCAGCGAGCTGTTCTATCGCAACAACCGGGAGCTCCTACTTTCGCGGCGCAACGTGGAAGGCGCAAAAGCGGATTCCCTTGCTGCCGCGCAACGTCCCAACCCGACCTTCTCGCTCAATACCAGCAATTTCAGCTATTCCAGGAGCAATGGCAGCAGCAATCTCAACGACAAGACGTTGGATACCATTGCCCGCATAGACCAGCCCATCGAGCGCGGCAACAAGCGTGGCCTACGCATGGCCATGGCCGCCAGCGCGGTGCAGGCAAGCAAACTCGAACAGACCGATAGCCTGCGCCAGCAGAAACTGAATCTCTAGACCGCTTTTTACAACCTGCTGCTGGCGCAGGAAACCGAGCGCATCCTCACGGAAAACCAGGCGCTGTATGACAATATGCTCAAGGTGGCGGAGCTGCGCCTGAAAGCCGGGGATATTTCCAGCACGGATACCGCGCGTATCCGCATCGACGTGCTGCGCGCGCAGAATCACCTGCGCCAGGCGCGTGCCGACAAGGAAAAAGCCCAGGCGGACCTGGCTTATCTCCTCGGCCGGGAACAGGATGCCCGCAGCATCGTCATCAGCGACCACTGGCGCGCAGTCGAAAATGCAGTGACGGACATCAACACCGCGCTGGAACAGCGCCCGGATATCCTGGCTGCCATGGCCCGCATCCAGATGGCGGATGACAACCGCAAGCTCGCGCAATCCCTGACCACGCGGGACATCACGGTCGGCCTGCAGCTTGAGCACTATCCCGGCAATGGCCCCAGCCGCAACACGATAGGCGCGGGATTCAGCATTCCCTTGTTCACCGGCTATCAGTATCAGGGAGAAATCGCCCGCGCGGAAGTCGACTATACCGCGTCGCTGGAAGCGGAAGAGCGCATCCGCGCCAACGCCGTCAGCGAAATCCAGCGGGCCCGTGCCGACCTGGACGCCGCCATTGAAAAAACTACCCGCTATGATGAGCATATGTTGCAGGAAGCCGAGAAAACCGCCCAGGCCGCGGAATTCGCCTACCAGCACGGCGCCATGGGCGTCACTGACCTGCTGGATGCACGCCGGGTGTTCCGCGCCTTGCAGATTGATGCCGCCACCGCACATGCCGATTACGCTATCTCCCTCGCCAATTGGCAGGCGGCCCTGAACCGCAATACCAACGAATAACCAAGAAGCCATCCATACCATGCAGAAAACATTCCTGATTCCGCTTATCGCCCTGTCTTTCAGTGCCGTTTCCGGCTGGGCAGCTGCCGACGTCAAGCCCGCCACAGCCCCCAAAGCCGCCGATGAAATCGTGCTGGCCCCCGATGCTCCGCAGCTGGCCAGCCTGAAAATAGAGACCGTGACCGAAATTCCCGCGCCGGCCGCGCCGCCATTGAACGGCAAAATCATCTTCAACGAGAACTATACCGCCAGGGTCAGTTCCCCGATTGCGGGCCGCGCGCTCAAGATCAGCGCGGAAATAGGCGACAGCGTCAAGACGGGACAAGTGTTGATGACCCTGGATTCCCCCGACCTCGGCAGCGCGCTCGCCGACGCCCACAAGGCCGCTGCCGACCTGCAGCTGAAAAAACAGGCTTACGAGCGTAACCAGATGTTATTGGAAGGCGGCGTCATCCCCCGCAAGGAGCTGGAAGCCAGCAAAGCGGACCTGGATGCGGCGGCGGCGGAATCCGCGCGAACGCATGCGCTGCTCGGCAACCTCGGCGCCAGCCGCAACAGCACGCAGGACTACACCGTGCGTGCGCCGCTTGCCGGGGTGATCGTCGACCGCAAGGCCAATCCCGGCAGCGAAATCCGGCCGGATGCGGCCAGCCCATTGTTCATCATCACCGACCCCAACCACCTGTGGGCCAGCATAGACCTGCCGGAGCGCGACCTGGGCAAAGTCAGCATCGGGCAGCCTGTTTTCGTGGAAGTGGATGCCTATCCGGGCGAAACCTTTACCGGCAAGGTGCTTTCCATCGGCGGCATGATAGACCCCGCCACGCGGCGCATTCCAATACGTTGCGCGATTGACGGTCAAGGCAGGCTCAAGCCGGAGATGTATGCCCGCATCACGCCTTTGAGCCAGGATCAGCGCAAGGTCATCCGCATCCCCAACAGCGCTCTGATTACCGAGGGGCTATACAGCTATGTATTCGTCGAAACCAGCCCCGGTCATATCAAGAAGCGCCGCGTCACCCTAGACGTGCAGGCACGCGATTACGCCACCGTCAAGCAGGGGCTTTCCAGCAATGAAAAGCTGGTGATCTCAGGCGCCATCCTGCTCAACTCCGAACTCGCAGCGGGTAAATAAGGGCATATCATGCTGGAAAAACTCATTACCTTCTCGCTGCAACAGCGCGTGTTCGTGCTGCTCGGCACCCTGGCGCTGATCATTGCCGGGTATTTTGCCGTGGATAACATGCCGATCGAGGCATTTCCCGATGTCGAGGATGTGCATGTCGGCATCGTCACCCAGGTGCCAGGTCTCGCGCCGGAGGAGGTCGAGCGGGTCGTCACCCTGCCGATCGAGCATGAGATGAGCGGCGTGCCCCACCTGACGCAGATGCGCTCGGTATCCATCACTGGCCTGTCGGTGATCACCCTCACCTTCTCTGAAAAAACCGACGACTATTTCGCACGGCAACAAGTACTGGAGCGCTTGCAAGGCGTAGACCTGCCGCCCGAATACCAGCCCACCCTCGCCCCGCTCTCCACCGCGGTAGGCGAAATCTTCCGTTACCTGGTGGAAGCGCCCAAGGATATGCCGCAGCGTGAAATCCGCGCGATACAGGATTGGCAGATCCGCCCCATGCTGCGCACCGTGCCCGGCGTGGCTGACATCACCAGCTTCGGCGGCAGCATCAAGGAATATCAGGTTAGGCTGGATCCATACCTGCTGAAGAAATTCAATCTCACCGTCGACCAGGTCAATCAGGCGCTGAGCGGCAACAGCAGCAATGTCGGCGGCGGCCTCATGCACCGTGGCGATGAAGACCTCGTCGTGCGCGGCATCGGCCTCTACAAGAGCCTGGACGATATTGCCAATACCGTCATTGATTCCCGGGATGGCAAGCCCATCCTGGTCAGCGATATCGGCCAGGTCGCGATCGGCGACCGCACCCGCTCAGGCATCGTCGCCTTCAACGACCAGGATGACGTGGTGGAAGGCATTGTTATCATGAGCAAGGGCCAGAACCCGGCCAAGGTAATTGACGCGCTACGGGAAAAAGTAAATGAAATCAACACCCGGCTGCCATCCGGCGTGAAAATCATGCCTTTCTACGACCGCACCACCCTGATCCAGCACACTATGCACACCGTCACGGAAAACCTGATCGTCGGCGCGCTGCTCGTAGTCAGCATCCTCATCATCTTCCTGCGCAACTGGCGCGCTGCCCTGATCGTGGCGTCGGTCATCCCGCTTTCCCTGCTGTTCGCCTTCGTCATCATGGATATCCGCGGCGTTTCCGCCAACCTGATCTCGCTGGGCGCAGTGGACTTCGGCATCATCATCGACAGCGCCGTGGTGCTGGTCGAGGCGCTCATGGTCAGGCTGGCGACCACACAGGTGGACAAGCTGCCGCAACAGGCCACCTTCGGCTGGCGCCTGCATACCCTGAAACAGACCGCCGTGGAAATGGGCCGCCCCATCCTGTTTTCCAAGGCCATCATCATCCTGGCCTTCTTGCCCATCTTCACGTTCCAGCGGGTGGAAGGAAAAATCTTCTCTCCCATGGCTTTCACCCTGAGCTTTGCCTTGCTGGGCGCGATCCTGCTGACATTGACGCTGGTGCCCGCCCTGCTCTCCTACACCATGCGCCGCGAAGACATGGCAGAAAAACACAGCAAGTGGATGCACAAGCTGCAGGAAGGCTACGGCGCATTGCTGCTGAAAACCGAAAATCTCCGCTGGCCGCTAGTCGTTGTTTCCACCGGCTTGCTGGCAGTGTCGCTGTTACTGGCACCCAGGCTAGGTTCCGAATTCCTGCCCAAGCTGGACGAAGGCAACATCTGGCTCACTATCAGCCTGCCGCCCTCCACAGGCCTCATGAAAACCAAGGAAGTGGAACGGCATGTGCGCGGCATCCTGCAAAGCTATCCGGAAGTCCGCCTGGTGGTCAGCCATGTGGGCCGCCCGGACGACGGCACCGACCCCAAAGGCCCCAACAATATCGAGATACTTGCCGACCTCAAGCCGCATAACGAATGGCGCTTTGCCAGCAAGGAAGCGCTGATCGAGAACATTTCCGAGAAAATCCATACCATCCCCGGCATCCCCACCAACTTTTCCCAGGTGATCCAGGACAATGTGGAAGAAGCCCTGTCCGGCGTGAAAGGCGAAATCTCGGTCAAAATCTTCGGGTCGGACCTTGCCGTGCTCGAAGACAAGGCAGATCAGGTCGTCACCGTCCTCAACAGCATCCAGGGCGCCAGAGATGTGGCGGCCATCCGCATTTCCGGCAATTCCGAGCTCAATATCACGCTGGACCGGGCCAAGCTCGCCCGCTACGGCATGACGGTCAACGACGTCAACAGCACCATACAGACCGCATTGGCCAGCAATGCCACCAATACCTTCTATGACGGTGACCGCCGTTTTGACGTCACCCTGCGCCTGGAGCAAGAATACCGCGACAGCGTGGATGACATTGCGGAATTGCCGGTAGCTCTGCCCAATAACGCAGGCACCATTCCGCTGGGTGAAGTCGCCGACGTCAGCATCAAGCAGGGTGCATCGCGCGTCAGCCGCGAAGGCGTTTCGCGGATTGTGGCGATCAAGGCCAACCTCATGAATCGCGACCAGGGCAGCTTCGTCGCTGAAGCCATGAGCAAGGTCAAGGAGCAGGTCAAGCTGCCGCCCGGCTACAGCATGACCTGGGGTGGGCAATTCGAGAACCAGCAGCGCGCCATGAAGCGCCTGCAGGTCATTGTGCCGCTGTCGCTTATGATGATCTTCATCCTACTGTTCATGGCGTTCAGGTCAGTAAAAAATGCCCTGCTGGTGCTGCTCATGATTCCCTTCACCCTGATCGGTGGCCTTGCAGCGCTCGGATTAGCGGGTCTGCATCTTTCCGTCTCGGCAGCCGTGGGGTTCATCGCCCTGGCCGGCGTATCGGTGCAGAACGGCGTCATCATGGTCGAGCAGATCAAGCACCTGGTGCGTGAAGGCTACGCCCTGAAAAAAGCCGTGATCGACGGTGCAGTAGCGCGTTTGCGCCCTATCATCATGACCGCCCTCATGGCAGGCCTAGGCTTGCTGCCCGCCGCACTCTCGCACAGCATAGGCTCCGAGACCCAGCGCCCGTTCGCCGTCGTCATCGTCGGTGGTCTGATCTCCGCCACCCTATTCACCTTGCTGTTGCTTCCCCTGCTCTACCCTTATTTTTCAGACGAACGCAGAGACTAACTACCAATGGCACAGACATCTCTACCTGTCATCCTTAGCATGATGCAGGCGCTTTGCCTGCATCATGCGCCCACCTCCGTTATCAAGGTTCTCAGGTGCTTGTGACCAGAACATCGCAGGCAGCTCTTCCAAGCACATATTGTGCAACACTGCCGAGAAAAGCTTGCAGAACTACTCCGCGCCCATGGGTTCCCAAGGCCAGCAAATCAACATGCGAGTTTTTCGAGAAGCGCACCAGTGCAGACCCAGGTTCGCCATTAAGGATTTCGATAGTAGACTCAGCCGCGCCAAGACTATCCTGCTGGAATGCATATAGTTTCTCGCGAGCCTTTTCAACCAGCGCCACACGGTAACGCTTCATATCAGCCTGCGTAGTCCCGGCGCGCAACATCGACTGCTGAAAAGTAAAAGGAATATCGACTGCACGAACCAGCTGAAAGGTTGCGCCGGGCACCAACCTGCGAGCCTCGGCAAAAGCGCTTGCAGCCTGTGGCGAGTCATCGACGGCAACTGCCACATTTTGATAAGGCTTTACTGATGATTCCCTGGCGACAAGAACCGGTATAGAGGACATTCTGATCACCCTGTCCGCAATTGATCCGAGAAATTTATCCTTTAGCGTGCTGCCTTTTCCCGGCCCTATCACGACGACGTCTGCGCACAATTGAACCATGACCTGCTTGATTACTTCATATGGCCGCCCAAACTCCACCCGTACATCTGCGCATTGTGCAAGCTCGCCTTTGGCAACAAGAGCCTCGACTGCGGTAACCGCTTCATGCTGAAGAAGTTTCCGCAACTCACTCTCATCTCTTTTCATATGATGTGCCGCATGAGATAGCTGCTCATCCTCAATCACATGGAGTACGATCAGCCGGGCTGCGTGCGTGCTTGCCAGATGTGCTGCCCGTCTCAGAACAGCACGGCTGCCATCCTCAAAGTCGATGGCAGTTAACACTACCTCTACCTTTTTCACTTTCGATATCCTTTTCTATGGATTATTCAGAGTGAACACATGTGTTTGTGTCCTCACAGGAGAAACCACGAATGAACACCCTACAAAGAATAGTGCGTCGACAGTGCATGAAATAGATAGGCAAAACCTTATAAGTTCATCAACCATTTATGTATTTAATGTGGCACTGCGCTCCGGCATACGAGCCAGAATAACCTTTCCCATCCCAGTATCAGATCTGGTACCGCTGAATCAGGCACACCGCCTGCGCCGCAATACCCTCGCCACGCCCGGTGAAACCCAGTTTTTCCGTGGTGGTTGCCTTGACATTGACACAATCGATTGGCAAACCGCAGTCATCAGCAATGTTTTGGCACATTGCGCCGATATACGGGGCCATTTTCGGCGCTTCAGCCATGATGGTGGCATCGATATTGACAATGCTGTAATGCTTACCCTTGAGCAAGGCAACCACACGGCGCAAAAGAACTCTGGAGTCCGCATCCTTGAAGCGTTCATCGGTATCAGGAAAGTGTTTGCCGATATCGCCCAGCGCTGCTGCGCCGAGCAAGGCGTCACTGATAGTATGCAGCAGCACATCGGCATCCGAATGCCCTTTCAGGCCTTTGGCGAAGGGAATATCCACGCCGCCGATAATGCAGGGCCGCCCTTCCACCAATTGATGCACGTCAAACCCGCTTCCTACTCTAATCATAATTTTTTCTGCTCCTTGGCATCTGCAAGCAGAATCGCTTCTGCCAGTTGTAAATCCTGTGGATAGGTAATCTTGAGGTTCCTGAGCTCACCAAGCACCAACTTGGGACTGTAGCCCAGCGCTTCCACTGCTTGCGCTTCATCCGTAGGCGCTGCGCCTGCATGCTGCAGGGCTTGTTTCAATAGTCCGTAGCGGAACATTTGCGGCGTTTGCGCTTGCCACAAACCATCACGCGGTTCAGTTTTGGCAACGCGTTGCGCGACATCCGCGCGCTTCAAGGTGTCGGCCAGGGGAATCGCCAGCAATCCGCCCACGTCGTCATCCTGCACACTATCCAGCAAGCGTTCCAGCATGGCATGGCTCAAGCCGGGACGGGCCGCATCATGCACCAGCACCCAGTCATTCGCTGCCACCTGCCCCGCCATAGCTTCCAGGCCGTTGAATACAGTTGCTGCGCGCGTGTCGCCGCCATGTCTGTGTATATGCAGCTTGGCATCGACATCTATCACATGCTGCGCCCAAAGATGATCATCCGGGCTGATGATGACATGTACGGAGCTGATGCGCTGTGCCGCAGCGAATAATGCCAGGGTATGGTGTATCAGCGGCTTGCCAAGCAATGGCAAATATTGCTTGGGGCATTCAGTCCCCATGCGGCTGCCGGTACCAGCAGCGGGGATCAGGACATGAAATTTCGACATGGGCGGGATTCTAGCATGCACTCCTGCTTGTGCTGCACCCGTCCTCAAGAGCGCTCTGGCTCAGGACGCTTCCACAGCCAGATTGCCACAGTTGCCATGATCAAGGTGACTGCCCATTTCGCCCACTGCGGCGCAGGTGAGAACCATAAACCGGTGGCGCTGCAAGACATCATGAAGATCGCAATATATTTCGCCTTGCGCGACACCGCGCCGCATTCACGCCAATCGCGGATATGGTGGCCATATTTGGGGTGGTTGAGCAGATAACGCTCCAGTTGCGGCCAGCCACGCTCGCCCGCCCAGGCTGCCAGCAAGATAAACGGCACTGTCGGCATGATGGGCAGAAATGCTCCAATTACACCCAGGATGAGCGACACCACCGCCAACACACGCCATAAAATAATCTTGGTCTGCCTGAGCATAAACACTTTCCATTTTTAACCAATTGAAGATACCACGGCTGGCTATCACCCGCCCAGCCAATCTTCCGTCTCTGCGCCCGGCTATGCGTGTGTCGAGAAAAGTATTGGGAGTGACGCACAAATAGCATAAAAGCGAACAGGGAAAGCCATATCAGCTTTCCCTGCCCTGTTTCATTCCTGCTGCAACCAAATTAAATCACTGGAGCAGGCTTGCCGAAGTAATATCCTTGGAAGGCATGGCAGCCATGCTGTTGCAGAAAATCAAACTGATCAATGGCGTCTATGCCTTCTGCCACCACTGCAAGATCGAGAATTTTGGCGAGCGCCAAAATGGTGTGCACAATCGCAGCGTCATTGGGATCGTCGATGACATCCTTCACAAAGCAACGATCAATCTTCACCTGATCAAGGGGCAATAATTTCAGTACGCTGAGCGAGGAATAGCCTGTCCCGAAATCATCCAGCGAGAACCGCACGCCGATATCCTTCAGCTCCTGCATTTTCTCAATGGTCTGCTGGATATCCGTGTGGAACATGCTTTCGGTCAGCTCCAGCCACAAGCGCTGCGGGTTGGCTCCCGATTGCTGAATAGCATATTTGACCTTGGCGACAAAGTGCGGATCCCTGAATTGCCGGGCGCTGACATTCACCGATAGCGTCCATCTGGATTTGACCTCATCCCGGCTCCATGCATGCAACTGATGGCATGCCGTGACCAGCACCCATTGCCCAATATCCTGGATCAGCCCGGTTTGCTCGGCCAGCCCGATGAACTCGACCGGAGGCACTAATCCGCGCACTGGATGACTCCATCGTATCAATGCCTCATGCCCGATAATCTGGTGCTGCTGGTTGACGACCGGCTGGTAATACAACCGGAACTCCTCTTTCTGCAAGGCCTGCCGCAGGTCTGCCAGCATGGAAGCGCGCGCGACCACTTCAGCCTGCAATGATGGGTCGAAAATGCAAATCTGGTTTTTACCATGCGCTTTTGCACGGTACAGCGCCATATCTGCCTGTTTCAATAGATCGCCATGAGATTTAGATTCATCCGCAAACGTCACGATGCCGATGCTGGGAGATGCATACAGCTCAAAGCGATCGACATGATAAGGCTCATTGATGATGCCGCGCACTTTCTCAGCAATGTTATAGGCCTGGATGGAAGCCTGGACGGGGTCTTCGCTCAGGTCGGCCAGCAGCAGGATGAACTCGTCTCCGCCAGCGCGGGCGACCGTATCCACTTGGCGGACATTCTCGCTCAGTCGCTGCGCCACTTGCTTCAGCAACTCGTCGCCCAGCTCATGCCCATGGGTATCGTTGATTTCCTTGAAATTATCAAGATCGAGAAACATCACCGCGCCATGGTGCCGGGACCGTGCAGCGGTAGAGCAGATCACCTGCAATCGGTCAGTCATCAACCTGCGGTTGGGCAAGCCGGTCAGCTCATCATAAAGCGCCATGTGCTGGATGCTTTGCTCCAGTTCTTTCCGCTGGGTGATATCCGCGCGGATTGAAATATATTGCATAGGCACGCCTGCGCTATCCATGAAGGGCACGATGGTAGTATGCACCCAATAAAGAGAACCATCCTTGGCGCGATTGCAGATTTCCCCATTCCAGACCTGGCCGGAGGAAATAGTGCGCCACAGCTGCTGGAAAAACGCTTTGGGATGATAGCCGGAGTTGATAATCCGGTGCGTGTGGCCGATCAGCTCGCTGCGTTCGTATTGTGAGATGGAACAGAACTTATCGTTGACCCTGATAATGACGCCGCGCGCATCCGTCACCGCCACGATGGCATGCGCATCCAGCGCTACCTTGAGCTCCTCATGGTCGCTGAGCAAGGCCATGAGTTTCTGCTGCGCCATTGCTTGTTCGGAATAGTCGGAAACCAGCATCAGCAAGCCCATACGGGTCTTGCCAGCTCCCAGCATGCCATGCTGCGGCACGATCATGGCATGCTTGTATAACACCTGCCCATCCTCTGCCGTGACTGAAAAATTAAGGCTGGTCTTCCTGCCGCACAATGCTCGCACCATCATTGGTTGAAGATGCTCCAGCCAATTTTCTGGCAGTATTTCCTCCAGCCTGGCGCCTATCCACTGTTCGGGAGCATGCCCGAAAGTATCGCAAAATGACTGATTGACAATAATGACAATAAAACTCAATATCGAAGCACGCGATATGGATGGATAGGTTATTGAGTATATAACCCAGTTGCACATCCCGTTCTTCCTGCATATCCAATTCCAGATGATGCAAACGCCCTTGCACCGCACCAACCCCAGTCTCATCAGATTCAGCCCATGCCTCTCCTGAGAGTCTATCCACTTGCATCAGGTAATCCTTTTCTTTCACATTCTGCCGATGATTGAGCTATATCGCTCAGTCACGCTATACCACATAAGCCGTTAGCTTCCTAAATAGTTAGTGGATGGCGATAGACTCATGCTCGTTATTCACAATATCGGCACAACCATGCTGAAATTAAGGCTGCATGGTCGTTATGGCTGCCCATTTTGACAGCGGTCAGGAATTTATGCACCATGAACCGATATTCACGTCGATCACGCCAAGGCACATATATCATGTTTGAATCCGCTGAACTGGGCCACAGCATTCCCGATGAGGTTTACAAGAAAGAAATTCCTGCCTTGCGGGAAGCGTTGCTTGATATGCAGTACGATCTCGCCCAGGCCAAGAAATTTCCTGTCCTGATCCTGATTGGCGGTGTCGATGGCGCTGGCAAAGGAGAAACGGCTAACCTGCTCAATGAGTGGATGGATCCGCGCCTGATCCACACCCATGCCTTCGGGCCAACAACAGAAGATGAAGCCGAGCGCCCTCCCATGTGGCGCTACTGGCAGAAAATGCCGCCCAAAGGCAGGATAGGCATCTTGTTTGGCGCATGGTACACCGCCCCCATCCTGGAAAACCGCGATAGCAAACCGGGGCAATCGCTGGATAACCACCTCAATGACATCGTGCGTTTCGAGCGCATGCTCACGGATGAAGGCACGCTGATCATCAAGCTCTGGTTCCACCTGTCCAAGAAACAGCAGAAACAACGGATTGCCGAGCTGGAAGCCAACCCCAAGACGCGCTGGCGCGTTACCGACCAGGACAAACAACACCTCAAGCATTACGAAGCGTTCCGCACCCTCACCGGGCACATCCTGCGCGAAACCAGTACGGCCAATGCGCCATGGATGGTGATTGAAGGCTCCGACCCGAACTATCGCGGCCTTACTACGGGCAGATATCTGCTGGACACCATACGCAACCGCCTGGACAGCAAAACCCCTCCTCCACGCAAAGCTTCCGCCCCGGCATTGGAGCTGGTGGCGTCCGATGGCCGCAATGTGCTGAATACGCTTGACCTGAGCAAATCCCTGGAAAAAGACGAATACAAAGAGCAGCTCGAAGAATATCAAGGCAAGATCAATCTGCTGACCCGGCATGAGAAATTCAAGCAGATTTCCGTGATTATCGCGTTTGAGGGCGTAGATGCCGCAGGTAAGGGCGGCGCCATCCGCCGTGTCACCCAGGCGATGGATGCGCGGACTTACAGCATCATTCCCATTGCCGCACCTTCGGATGAAGAAAGCGCCCAACCCTACCTCTGGCGCTTCTGGCGCCAGATACCCCGCCGCGGACGGGTGACGATCTTCGACCGCACATGGTATGGGCGTGTATTAGTGGAAAGGGTGGAAGGTTTTTGCAACTCCCAGGATTGGATGCGTGCCTATGCCGAGATCAATGATTTTGAAGAGCAACTGACCCAACACAACATCGTGCTGGTGAAATTCTGGTTGAATATCGACAAGGATGAGCAGCTAAAGCGCTTCAAGGAACGAGAAGATACGGCATTCAAGCGCTACAAGATCACCGAGGAAGATTGGCGCAACCGCGAAAAGTGGGATGACTACCAGCAGGCAGTCTGCGACATGATAGACCGCACCAGCACCGAGCGAGCGCCCTGGACCCTGGTGGAATCGAATGACAAGAAATTCGCTCGCATCAAGATACTCAAAACGATATGCGAACAGGTGGAACACAAGCTGGAGTCACTCAAATAAACCGCATCCGGATAAACATATTGCATGCGCCCAGATGCGTCGTCTGCGAGCCCGTCAGTTAACCAGCTTTGTTGTCAGCCTCGCCCTGGATGGCAGCAAGCTTGGTTTGCAGAAAATCGTCATATCCTTTCTGCACCAGTTCGTATGTCTTGGCAATGCCAGCGGCAATCGAACTACCCTCGCCCAGCACGTTCAAGCCGCTAAGAATATCCTTGGCTTCGGCAAATCCCTTTTCAAAACCACCACGTATCAATTGAACAAAATCACGTGCCACGGTTTCAGGATCCTTGCCTGGGTAACGGGCGGCATAGGCTTCATAAAAGCCGGTGGACATTGATAGTATCCGTCCGGCAGTGGCCTCGGCGCTATTGTCCTGCCCCATGGCATTATTGATGGCATCGGGCCCAAGCTCCGGCGCCAGTACATTGTTGATATGTTCGACTGCGGAACGGTACAGCAAAGCCAGGCCATCGTTACCGGACTTAAGGGAGACTTGCAGGGAGGCTTGCAAAATTTGTCCATTGAGCACCGCTTTCTGGCCATCTGGACGCAACTGTGCCGCTTTTTTTGCCTCTTCCAGGGAAGTGTTGGCAGAGGCAGGCACACTAGAGGTAGCGGTAGCTGTTGATATATCGTTACCGGATGCAATCATGGTTGGTCTCCCTGGGATTATTTCGCAATGATAAAAGCTTATCGGCAGAAACCAGGAAATATTGAATCCGTCCTGCCAGTCGCGCCTTACTCTGCAGGCTGGTATTTCCTGCCCTTCAACAGGTAAGTATCGACAGTGCCCTTGCCCTTGACCTCAACCCCATCGCGGGCTTCAAACACATAATCCTGCTTGAGCAAGGCATAAGTGGCGGCGGATACCTGTATTTCATTGGGCAGCCCGGTATGTTCCATACGGCTGGCCACATTGACGGCATCGCCCCACAAGTCATAGCTGAATCGCATATTGCCGATGATGCCGGCTACCACAGCCCCGCTATTGATACCGATACGCATGGAGATCGGCCTGCCTATTTCCAGGGAAATACTCTCCAATAAGGCCAGCATTTCCAGCGCCATATCTGCAATGGCCTGGGCATGGTCGGCACGCGGCGCGGGCGCGCCGGCAATCACCATATAGGCGTCTCCGATGGTCTTGATCTTTTCCACCCCGTATTGCGTCGCGAGCAGGTCGAACCGGGAAAACACATGGTTGAGCATATCCACCACTTGCGTCGGCGTCATGTTGGCGGACATTTGCGTGAAATTGACAATATCCGCAAACAAAATAGTCACAGCCTCATGACTATCCGCGATCCGCACTCCATGTGCATCCTGCAAACGTTCGGCGACCGAATCGGGCAATATGCTGCGCAACAGTTGTTCGGAGCGGGTTTTCTCAATGGCAAGCGCTTCCAGCACTTTGGCTTTCTGGGTCTGGAAATAGCGCATCACGGTATAAAGAATCGCCGACACGCCCGCCATGTTGAGCGCGAAGAAAGCATCGCGAACATCGCCGGGAATGGGCAGGGCATGCATGGAGAATACGGGGTTCAGCCACCAGGAAAGCATAGCCAGCACTGCGAACAGAAGGAACCAGGGCGTGGACTGTCGGGTGCCAAGAATCATCAATGCTCCTACCGGCGAGAGGACCGCCCAGAACGCCACGCCGCTGGAAGCCTGGAAACCGCCGATGATCCATTGCATGAAGAATGGCATGACCAGCAGCATGACCAGTTGCGTGAAAGTGAAAGCATCAAAGCGCTTGAAATGGTAAAACACCAGCAGGCTGCTGTAGGAAATGATGATGTAGAGGTAAGGCATCGCCGCCATCACTGCATATCCCTCTCCCAGGCTGGAAAGGGTGAATATCCACAATACGCAGGCCAGACTTTCAGCAACCACCAGGATAGACAGGATGACCACGCCCAGCACAACCGTCCTGGCGACTTCAGGTGGCTTGTTCCCCAGGAAAGGCTGGATTAGCCGCATGAAATAACGGTCAGCCTGCTGCTGCATGAATCATGTTCTCTTTGTTGTTATCCAGTAACTTGGCAATATATAGCAAGGTCAGCAGTTTATCTATCCAATGCTGCTGGCGATTCTATCGCTCGCCTTTCACTCCTTTATTGCACCTCACGCCCCTGCATCAATGCCGGCAACTCTTGCATATCGTCAAATACCCGCTCCGCGCCTGCCTGCAGCAACCGGTTGCCATCCATGGTGCCGGTATAGGCATAGACTCGCATGCCAGCCGCAACCGCAGCACTCACCCCAACTTCGGTATCCTCAATCACCAGGCAGGTGGATGGTGAATACCCGAAACTGGCAGCAGCATGCAGATAGACATCCGGTGCAGGCTTGGGGTGCCCCAGATCGGCAGCGCTGAATATCCTGTCATCGAAATACATGGCCAGATCTGTCAAGGCCAGCATTTCCCGCACCTTGGCGGCGCTGCTGTTGGAAGCAACGCAACGCGGCAAGGCAAGCTGCTGCAATACATCTCTCACGCCAGCCACCGGTTGGAGCTCTGCGCGCAGAACAATATCGCGCCGTGGACGGTAGCGCTGAAGAAAATCCGCCTGTGGTTCCCGGCCATAGACTTGCTTGACCACGCTGATGCTCTGATCCAGCGAGTAGCCGACAAAATAACGCGCCATATCCTCAAGATTTGCAGGAATGCCTTCTTCATTCAGCACATCGACAAACACCTGGTTGGTGATCCGCTCGCTATCCACCAATACCCCGTCGCAATCAAAAATCACCAGTTCATGGGCTGGCATGTTCCCCCCGTTGCATTATCCAAAACGAATCATCATGCCTGAAAGCCGCCAGCAATGCATCTTGCCGCTTGAGCCCATCAAAAATCTGAAATTACTGGCTGTCGATGGGCGCTTTGGGTTAGAATCACGGCTGGCGGGCCTCCCCGCATTGCAAAGTAGCCAACCTGGTCAGGTCCGGAAGGAAGCAGCCACAGTTATTGAAGCAAGTGCCGGGGGTTGGGCTCGCCTCCTGGACATCAGCAACCTGACGTGACCAATGATGCCAATGTCATCCCGCTTGGAAATACTCTTCTTAAACCTCCGGCAATGCAGGCACCTGTAATGCAATGCATGACACCCATTGAGTTTATACGCCCATGAGCTATCAGGTCCTTGCCCGCAAATGGCGTCCGAAATCCTTTGATGCGCTGGTCGGCCAGGAGCACGTCGTCCGCGCCCTCACCAATGCGCTGGAACAGCAGCGCCTGCACCATGCCTACCTGTTCACGGGTACCCGCGGCGTCGGCAAGACTACCCTGTCCCGCATCCTGGCGAAATCCCTAAATTGCGAAGCGGGCGTCAGCGCCCACCCCTGCGGACAATGCGCGGCCTGCGTCGCCATCGACAAAGGCAGCTTCCTCGATTATGTCGAGATGGATGCCGCCTCCAATCGCGGCGTGGATGACATGACCTCGCTACTGGAAAAAGCCGTTTACGCACCCACGCAGGGTCGCTACAAGGTTTACATGCTGGATGAGGTGCACCAGCTCACCGGGCATGCATTCAACGCCATGCTGAAAACGCTGGAAGAGCCTCCGGCCCACGTCAAGTTCATCCTGGCCACCACCGATCCGCAGAAAGTCCCGGTCACCATCCTCTCGCGCTGCCTGCAATTCAATCTGCGCCAGATGTCAGGCAGCGGCATCGCCGATCACCTGCAATATGTGCTGACCCAGGAGAACATCGTCTTCGAGCCTGTCGCGCTGCAATTGATCGGCCGCTCCGCCAACGGTAGCATGCGCGATGCGCTTTCCTTGCTGGATCAGGCGATTGCCTATGGCGGCAACAGCGTCAATGAAAAGGAAGTGCGCGCCATGCTGGGCGCGATTGACCAATCTTATCTATTTGATCTGCTCAATGCACTACTCGCCCACGATGGCAATGCCATGCTGAATCAAGCACGCGCGATGGAGCAACGAGCCATTTCCTTTGATGCCGCGTTAAATGATCTTGCCAACCTGCTGCATGAAATTGCCATTGCACAAGCAGTGCCGGATAGCATTCCCCAGGACCACCCCGAGCGGCAGGCCATGCTGGATATTGCCGCGCGCATAGGCGCGGAAGAAATCCAGCTGTATTACCAGATTGTCCTGCTGGCGCGACGCGACCTAGGCCTGGCACCTGATGAGTTTGCCGGGTTCACCATGGCATTGCTACGCATGCTGGCCTTCAACCCGGGAGAACAGAAATCCCCGGTCAAAGCGGCAAAACCCAGCCCTGCCGCAGCCAATCATCTCAATACCCCCAGCACGCCTGACTCTACTGCGTCACGCGCCAGCGCTGCCTTGGCCATCAGCCAGTCTACGGCGCGTATCTCTGCTCCAGATGCTGCTTCCGTGGCTACTGCTGCGCCAGCGATAGTAGAAACCCCGCCTCCTGCCGCATCGACGCCCACCCCTGTTGCAGCAACCGATACCGGCACAGCATTGGCCATCACGCGCAGCTTCGATGGTGACTGGCGTTCCCTGGTTGATCGGCTCAAGCTGGGCCTGGCGCGCACGCTGGCGCAGAACTGTGAATTAGCCAGTTTCGATGACAATCACATTGCTTTCTCCGTCCCGCCTTCGCAGAAAAACCTGCTAGGCATGGGTTATGAGGAAAAACTGAAAAGCGCGGTAGAGCAGCATTTTGGCCGCAAGATCAACCTGACATTTTCGCTGGGAGGTA
Organism: Methylobacillus sp.; assembly: GCF_036844465.1. NCBI lineage: Bacteria > Pseudomonadati > Pseudomonadota > Betaproteobacteria > Nitrosomonadales > Methylophilaceae > Methylobacillus > Methylobacillus sp. The sequence goes on along the minus strand of NZ_DAIUFW010000002.1, from coordinate 257,635 downwards.
GCGGCAACACCCCTGCCCAGTTGATGAGCCAGGAAAAAGCCGCGCAGCAGGAGCAAGCAGAAAACGCAATTCACACGGATGTTTTCGTACAGGCGCTGATCAACGATTTCGGCGCCCAGATCATTCCATCCAGTATCAAACCCCTACAATAAACCCGGAGGATATCCAAATGATGAAAGGTGGCTTGGGCAACCTGATGAAGCAGGCCCAGCAAATGCAGGAAAATATGAAACGCACTCAGGAGGAATTGGGCAAGGTTGAAGTGGAAGGCCAGGCTGCTTCCGGCTTGGTGAAAATCACCATGACCTGCCGCCATGAAGTGCGCCGCGTCAGCATTGATGACAGTTTATTGAGCGACGACAAGGACATGCTGGAAGACCTGATCGCCACGGCATTCAACGATGCCGCGCGCAAGGCGGAAGCAACCTCGCAGGAACGCATGGGTAGCCTGACTGCCGGCCTGCCTCTTCCACCTGGTATGAAATTACCTTTCTAAGAAATCCATACCCATGCGCAATCCACCCGCCCTGGAACAACTGGTTGAAGCCTTACGCTGCCTGCCTGGGGTAGGTCCGAAATCAGCCTTGCGCATGGCCTACTATCTGCTGCAGCGAGACCGTAAAGGCGCTGGCCTGCTCGCCCAATCGCTTGAACAGGCTTTACAAGTCGTCAGCCACTGTACCTTGTGTAACAACTTCAGCGAACAGGAAATCTGTCCTCTCTGCGCCTCGCCAGCACGCGACCATTCCCTGCTCTGCGTTGTGGAAATGCCCAGCGACCTCATGATGCTGGAGCAGACACAATCCTATCAAGGCATGTACTTTGTCCTCATGGGCAGGCTATCCCCGCTGGATGGGGTCGGCCCACGGGACATTCACCTGGACAAGCTGCTCAAGCGCGCCCAGGATGGCAAGGTCGAGGAAGTGATTCTGGCGACCAACTACACAGTCGAGGGCGAGGCCACGGCCCACTATGTCAGCGAGTTGCTGCAGGCCCGCGGCATCAAGGTTAGCCGTATTGCGCGCGGCCTGCCCATGGGCGGGGAAATTGAGCATGTGGATAGCGGCACGCTGGCACAAGCCATGTTGGAACGCCGCCACATCCGCTAACCAAGGCTTGAAAGAAGCCCTAGCTAATCTAACTTAAGCCTAATCCGCTGCTTCATCCACAAAGCCATTAGCTAATGTTTGCTGCCATGCAGCGAGACAGGTTTCTATCCCGGCCACCTCATGCGCAACATAATCTGCACCCCACTCCAGTGGACGGTCAGTCTGATCCAGGTAACCATACAAGGCCACAACTGTCGGCATTCCTGCCGCCATCCCAGCCTCGATATCCCGCTGGGCATCGCCGATATAAATACAGTTTTCCGGGCCAACATCCCCCTGCTGGCAAGCCAGCAATAAAGAGTCAGGATATGGCTTGGGACGCGGTGCATCATCCGCGCAAACTAGGCAAGCCATGCGCTGGTCAAGCTCCAGCGCCTCCAGCAGCGGCGCTGAAAAACGCCGGGGCTTATTGGTAACGACTCCCCAGCCCAGCCCAGCTGCTTCAATGCTTTTCAGCAAGGCTTCCATACCTTCGAATAACAGCGGAGTCCGCGCGAAGACTTCATCATATAGCGCCAGATATTCGTCGCGCATAGCCACGAAATCAGCATCCCCCGGCTTGAGGCCAAAACCAATGCCAAGCAATCCCCTGGAACCGTGGGAAGCATATGGCCTGATAATATCTTGATCGAGAAAGGGCAAGCCATGGCGCTTGCGTTGCAGGTTGAGCGCAAGACCAAGATCAGGCGCAGTATCGGCCAGCGTGCCATCCAGGTCAAACAGGACAAGGTGCTTCATCATGACTTGACCGTTTGCAGGATATAGTTGACTGACACATCATTATTCAATTTGTATTGCTTGGTCAGCGGGTTATATCCCATGCCTTTCGAACCAACCACATCCAGCCCCGCCGCGCGCGCCCAGGCAGCCAGCTCGGAAGGCTTGATAAACTTCTCATATTCATGGGTGCCGCGTGGCAGCAGGCTCAATACATACTCCGCACCCACCACGGCAAACAAATAGGCCTTGGGGTTGCGGTTAATGGTAGAGAAAAATACCTTGCCTCCTGGCTTGACCAGCCTGGAGCAGGCATGCACCACCGCAGCAGGGTCAGGCACATGCTCCAGCATTTCCATGCAGGTCACAGCATCAAAACTTTCCGGCATTTCCTGCGCCAGCTCTTCTACCGCAACCAGCCGGTATTCCACCTTGGCATTACTTTCATATTGGTGCAGTTGCGCTACCTTGAGCGCTTTCTCGCCCAAGTCTATGCCCATGACCTCGGCGCCACGCTCGCTCATCGACTCCGAGAGTATGCCCCCGCCACAGCCGACATCCAGCACACGCTTGCCTGCCAGCCCGGCATGCTCATCTATATAGTTGAGGCGCAAAGGGTTGATTTCATGCAGCGGCTTGAATTCGCTGTTCTTGTCCCACCATTTATGGGCCAACTCAGCAAATTTCTGTAGCTCTGCCTGGTCTACATTCAGGCCAGATACTGACTCAGTCTGGTTTGCCATTCGGTACTGATCTCCTTTAACTCGGCAGGCTCGATATCGGCATAAATGCCCGCCTGCCCCTGCAATTTCTGATACTTCAATTCCCCAGCTATCCAGACATGGCTTACATGCTCCCGTCCAGCGCTGTATACAAGATGGGAAATGACATCGTAACAAGGCTGTATTTCCACCGCAGACAGATCGACCGCCACGATATCCGCATATTTGCCAGCTTCCAGGGAACCCAGCTTGTTGTCCTGCCCCAATGCCTTTGCCGCATTGATGGTCGCCATTGCCAAGGCTTGGGCAGCAGGCACACTTTCCGCATCTCCGCTAGCGCCCTTGGCCAATAAAGCAGCCAGGCGCATTTCCGCGAACATATCCTGCCGGTTGTTGCTGGCAGCCCCATCCGTGCCTAGCACTACATTCACGCCCGCCTTTACTAGCGCATCAACCGGCGCAATCCCGCTCGCCAGTTTGAGGTTCGAGGTTGGACAGTGCGCAATATGACAGCTATGTCTTGCCAAGGAGGTCATTTCTGCTTCGGTCAAATACACTCCATGCGCTGCCACCAGGCTCGGCCCCAGCAACCCAAGAGATTCCAAGCGCTGTAATGGCCGGATACCATACTGCTTGAGGCTTTCCTCAATTTCTATCCGGGTCTCGTGCAGATGCATATGGATATTCAGGCCCAATTGCTCTGCATAAGTGATGATCTGCTCAAAAGTAGCATTGCTGACAGTATAAGGCGCATGAGGTGCCAGACTGGCACTCAACAACTCGTTATCGCGCCAACTATCTCTCGCCTGCAATCCTTTCTGCAAGTAGTCCTCAGCATCACAGGCGTAATTGCTTAAGAGTTCCATCACAAGCAGTCCAATATTCGCCCGCATGCCTGCCTGTACTGCCGCTTCCGCAACCGACTGGGGGAAGAAGTACATATCACTGAAACAAGTCGTTCCGCCTGCCAGCATTTCCGCACAGCCCAGCAAGGTGCCCTGCCGTACAAATAGCTCCGAGACAAAATGCTTTTCTGCCGGCCAGATATGCTGTTGCAGCCATTGCATCAATGGCTTGTCATCCGCAAAGCCCCGCATCAGGCTCATTGCCGCATGGGTATGCAGATTGATCAAACCGGGAATCAATACATGCTCATTGAGATCGACTATCCGCGCCGATGGATACTGCGCCCTGGCCTGCTCCTGTGGCAGAATCGCCAGAATACAGTTATCGCTTGTGACAACGCTGTAATGCTCAAGCACCATACCTTGTGGCAGGACAGGCACAACCCAACGCGCCTCCAATACTTGCAATGCGGACGAAGCTAAAGAGGAGGATGAAGAATATTGCTTATTTGAAGTTGTATTCATGAACAACCATATATAAAAAAGCCCCGCATAGCGGGGCTTTTTCAACACTTAGGCCTTGATTATTCGCCAGCGCGTTGTACTTCGATTTCAACCACTACACGACGGTTAGGTTGCAGGCACTCGATTGCCTTCTTGCCGCGTACGCCAGCGCACTCAGCAACAGGCTCGCTCTCACCCTTACCAACTGCGTGCAGGCGACTTTCTTCGATACCTTGGGAAATTAGGTAGTTCTTAACGGTGCTTGCACGACGCTCAGACAGCTTCTGGTTGTAGTTTGCATCACCGATACGGTCAGTGTGACCAGTGATCAGAACCAGCTCAACTTCTGGGTGAGCCTTCATCTTTTCAACTACGTCAGCGTTCAGTGCTGCCTTACCTTCTTCCTTCAGGTTGTCCTTGTCGAAACCGAAGAGAACTTCAGAAGACAGGGTAACCTTTTCGAAAGCTGGCTCTGCAGGACCAACTGGAGCAGGTGCAGGCTCTGGAGCTGGTTCTGGTGCAGGAGCTGGCTCTACATAAGCAACTGGCTCTGGAGTTGGCTCAACAACAGGCGCTGGCTTAGGAGCGCCGAAACGGAAGATCGCACCCAGGTTCAGGTAAGTGTTGCCAACGGTTTCATTGCCATGGCCTGTGAAGCCATTAGCAGAGTTATTACCAAAGTCAGCACGGCTCCAAACGTGACGCAAGTCAGCTTGCAGACCAAAGGACTCGTTGAACAGGTACTGTGCACCAAAACCAACGTTGGCCATCCAGGATGTCTTCTTGTCGCCAAGATCAACACCACCAGCGGTGTAGTCAATGTTGTTGCGAGCAGCGCCAACACCAGCCAGCAAGAATGGACGGAACTTGTCGCGGCTGAAGAAGTACAGCGCATCAACGCCGAACAGAGTCTGACGGTACTTGCCGCTTACGCCGTCCAGATCGTTATCAGCACGGTTGTGGCTCAGACCAACCTGCACATCCCAGTGCTCGCTGATTTCCTTACCAAACTTCAGGAAACCACCAACGCTACGGCTTTTTGCTTCAAGGTCGCTATCTGCGTGCATGACATTAACGCCAGGCAACGCATACCAAGCACCATCATAAGCAACATCATCAGCAGTCGCTGCGGATGCGGCAAATGCAAAAGCTCCAGCAACTGCCAGACCAATCAGATTTTTTTTCATTCAATTAACTCCATATATGACTAACGGACGGTTCGACTATACTTAATGCATAAAAGCTACGCAATAACATCACTTCTCAAATCAAGCCAGATCGGCACTTACAGCTAATTTGTTGCAATTATACAACAGCCCACTCAATGCAGCCACCCTGCTTTTACAAAGTCGCGCAACCCGATCAAGTCCTTCGCATGCCGCACCTCTCATCCCTATATACGAAGGATTCAAGCGGGCGATAGTGTCGATATTTTCCATCTTCAAGGACCCCGCTAAGCCAGTCTGCAAACCCTCAGCCATCTGCAGGAACATTTGCAGCTTTTCCTGCTCAATATGCGCCAACAGATTGCGACCATCCTTATTGGCCGTATCCAGCATAACGCCCCAGAAACCTGCCTTGCGCAGTAATGGCAATAAGGCGAACTGCGGGGAAAGATCGGCCATCAGCACAGCCACTATGCTCAGATGATGCTGCACAATCAATGGCTGCAATGCCTCGACACAGGCAGCGTTGCTGCGTTCGTCACCAAAAAAACCAACCTTGATCAGGTCTACACCCGTCGCTGCCATTTGCATGACGGCCTCGCACACCTCTATCGGCTGCATAGGCAAATCACCGGTAGTAGCGCTGGTAATGCGCCTACCATTCACAGCAGCTACCGCCTCGGTGACCACAGATAATGGCAAGGCACCCAAGGCACCCTCTAGCGGATTCTTCATATCAATGATATCTGCCCCACCCTCCAGCGCCAGCAGGGCCTCTTCAGCAGATATAACGCTTACGAGCAACTTGCTCATGCCAGGTTGCTCCCTGCCATCATGGCCTTATGATTTTCCACTTTGTCGATCAGCCACTGCCAGGCTTGCAGCTCTTTTTCGCCCGCAGTCTTGTCTATGGCGATGCTGAGATACTCCAGTTCGGCATCAATCTTTTCTATTGGCAACATATGCAAACGACTGACCAGTACAGCCAGCTCAATCACGGCTGCCTGCGCTCGGTTGAACCCACGGAAGGGAGTGTGCATTTCTTCATGCACGATACGGAAATACAACTCAGGTCGCACCTCATCATCCCGCACCTCAACCAGCTCCAACTCCTGATGCGTCAATGCTGAAATCAGTACCTGGCCATTCACCTGGGTGGCAGGACGCAATGGCCAATCACGGTGCCCAGTCAGGCTGCCGGCGAACACCCGCACATCATCAGTAAAATTCAATACTGCTTGCCTGGTCGCCAGCAAATTATCCAGCGTGGTGGAAGGCCTGAAGGGCGCAATGAATATCAGGCCTTGATGTTCACGAACACCAAACGGCGCGATATGAGGAATTCCATCGCTGCTCACCGAGGTCAGTATGCTTTCATATATCATGCGTCTTTTGCCTTTACTGCCCGGCGCGGGCCGCAAGTAGGTTCTTCTTCTGTAGTGGGATTGGTTTCAGATTTTTCTACCCTTCGAGGGCCGCATGTCACCTCTGCAGCGACAGCCTCTGTTTTTTCAATTTTACGCGGCCCGCATGTGGATTCAGTTCCATTCGCCTGTTGCTCGCGCTGCTTTTCCTTGGCTGCGTCCCGGTGAGCCGCCCTGCCTTCAGGATTCTTGCCAGGCGTAGCGCAACCCCATTCCAGTTCCTCATCCTGGCTGTAGCGTTTTTTCAGTTGCCAGGCAATTTGCGCCCGCGCTAACTCCACACCAAGGTAAAACGCATGGGAGCCATCCTCATCGACATTCAGATGAGGATACAACCGGAACGGGTCAGTATCACAATGCATGCCATCGCGATTAAAAACATGCATGCCCTGCTCGCTGATAATCACGCGGAAACTGGGGTCTTTGATCTGCGAGGCCAGTTCTGCCACCTCTTCCGGGGTATAGGTAAAGGGGCGTTTATCATGCAGGCCCAGCAGACCATTGCTGTAATCGCGAGGCAACCGGTTTTCTTCGCGTGCAGCATACATGATGCGACGTGCAATATCTGCCTCCGCCACTGCAAATGTGGCATGGGTACTGACGGAGGTCGCCAGCACTGCGTTGATGCCAAGTTCAGTGATCATGCCGAACAACATGGCGTTGATGCCAGTGGTATCCGCATCGGTGAGTTCCGTCAGGTTGCCAACGCCCATCATGATGTCAATCTCTGGATAACGCTTGCGTAGACGCTGATAGCGCACGATGGAATCAGTAAAGCCAAACGGGATAGGATCAAGAATCGCATCGGCGATAAAAGGCCGTTCGCGCTTCTGCATTCCCTCAATAGCACGATACAGGGAGCGCAGGTTGGTAGGTGTCGTCGGGATCAGAATCGGAATGGCATCCACCTCATCCACAATCCATAAGGTTTTTTCCGTCAGGCTCAACAGGTAATCCGCTCCAGCTTTGCCAGCTAGCAGCAAATCGTCCGGGTTCAGGGAGTCCACACTGACTTTGAAGCCTTGCTGCTTGAGCGCTTCGATCGAATCCTTGAGATGGGGAAAAGGCGTATTGGGCAAGCAACCGAGGTCCACCACATCAGCGCCTTGGCGCCTGAATTCCTCGGCGCGGGCAATAACGCCTTCAACCGTCAGTTGCGGCGCCTCGACAATCTCGGCAAAAATCTTGACATCATATCGGGACAAATCCACCTCACGCCCTCCTCTGCCAAAGAACTGCGGCAAATCCTTGAGATCATCCGGGCCACGCTCTACCGGGATACCATATTTTTCCACCAACATGCCCAGATCGCCCTTACACAACCCAGGCACAATGATGCGATTGGCGTCTCCTGCATCTGGCAAGCGGCGCAGTATCAATTGCGGTGTCATCAATGCTGCGACTGTGACGCCGAGTTGCGCCACGCGGTAGTTGAACTCGGTCGGCTGCATATCTTCCAGGATTTTATGCAGGCTTTTTTCTGCGAGTTTTCCCGTCAGGAAGAGGATGTTTTCAGACATGCGAGCCTGGCCTGAATAGCTGCCTGCAATTGCTGCATATCACTGACTACGGTTGTCTCTTCAAATGTAGCCAGTTTTTGGATATTGTCCAGGTCAATCCGGCGAGGATATACCGTCACCATATTGTCGCGTGGCGCTTCCGATTCCACTTCTGGCGCGGTATCGCAAGCAAACACGATACTGGGCACACTGCATTTGCCAGCCTGCGCATAGACATTGGTTACCAGTGTGTCAGAAATACCGCACACCATCTTGGCAATGGTATTGGAGGTCGCAGGCGCGATTACCACGGTATGGTAGTGCCCGTAATAAAACATCTCTACGGGTACTGCGCTGGCGGTCTTGTCCTGGAATATTCGTGCCATATTATGTTTGTAACCATACTGTTGCAGCACTTCCATCCCGGCACGGCTCAAGAACAAATCCACATCTTCAAGACCATCCGCGATTTCCAGACACTCTCGCAGATAATGGCCCGAGCCAGTAATCGCCCAGGCCAGTCTTGATTTTTCTATCGTCTTCACGCCAGCCTTACACTCCAAATGGATGGCGCAACACAATGGTTTCGTCGCGCTCGGGCCCTGTGGAAACAATATCCACCGGCACCTCGCACAAGGCTTCCAGACGTTTCAGGTAATTGCGGGCGTTGAGCGGCAAATCCTCCCAGCGGCTAATGCCGAAGGTGTTTTCATCCCAGCCGGGCAAGGTTTCATAAACCGGCTGGCAACGCGCAACATCTTCCGCGCCTACAGGCAGCAGATCAACCGGCTTGCCATCCAGCTCATAACCGGTGCAAATATTCAGCTCCCTGATACCATCCAGCACATCCAGCTTGGTGATGCACAAACCGGTCAAACCATTGATGCGCGCAGAACGGCGCAATGCCGCAGCATCGAACCAGCCACAGCGGCGCTTGCGCTTAGTGACGGTGCCAATTTCACGGCCCTTGGTGGACATCTGGTAGCCTGGGCAATCCTCGGTTTCAATGTCGAGCTCGCTCGGGAATGGGCCGCCGCCCACGCGCGTGGTGTAAGCCTTGGTAATGCCCAGTACATAATGCAGCATGCCAGGTCCGACCCCGGTACCAGCCGCAGCCTGACCGGAAATACAGTTGGAGGAAGTCACATAAGGATAAGTACCGTGATCCACATCCAGCAAGGTACCCTGCGCGCCCTCAAACAACAGGTTTTGACCTGCCTTGTTGGCATCATAGAGCGCAGCGGAAATATCGGTGATCAATGGTTGCAGCAATGGCGCCTTGGACAGCGCATCGTCAAGCTGCTGCTGATAATCCACGGCTTCTGTGTTCAAGTATTTCGTCAGTACAAAATTGTGGTAATCCAGCACTTCGCGCAGCTTTTCCGCAAACTGCTCAGGATAGAACAGATCGTAAACACGCAAAGCACGGCGCGCAACCTTATCCTCATAAGTTGGACCTATGCCCTTGCCTGTGGTGCCAATTTTGCGGCCCGGGTCACGCGCAGCTTCGCGCGCCTTGTCCAGCCGCACATGGTAATCAAGAATCAGGGGACATCCAGGGCTAACTTTCAGCCGATTGCGCACTTCAAGCCCGGCTTTTTCCAAACCATCAATCTCGAAAAGAAGATGGTTGGCATCCAACACCACGCCGTTGCCGATATAGCAATTCACACCCTCCCGGACAATGCCGGAAGGCACCAGGTTCAGCTTGTACTCACGCTGTGAAGCGCCTTGGCCAATGACCAGCGTATGCCCGGCATTATGACCACCCTGGAAGCGCACTACACCTTGGGCATGATCGGTCAGCCAATCCACGATCTTACCTTTACCCTCATCCCCCCATTGGGTACCGATAACAACGACGTTCTTACTCATGAATAGATCCAATAGATAGATTTATAACTCGGGAGCGGCAATTACAACCCACTCGCCATTTTGCTGAACCAGCATGCGATCACAGCCCAATTCCGCGCGATGAGATTCCTGCCCTGGCAGATCCTGAATCACTATATGCCCTTGGGAACGCAGGCTCTCAATTGTCTCGTCCAGCAATGCATCGCCCATTGATGGAGCAAATATGGCGTTCGTCATCTCGACCACTGGCAATGAACTCACCACCCCTCGCAAATCAAGACTGAATCCCGTTGCCGGGCGAGCACGGCCAAAAATTGCTCCCACTTCGTCATAGCGTCCGCCTCTTGCCAGAGGACCGGCATATCCTTGCGCGTAAGCCGCGAAGACCACACCGCTGTGATAGTGGTATCCACGCAACTCTGCAAGATCAAAACAAACCTTGACATCAAGGTCAGCCAGACTCGCGCCGATTGCTCTCAAATCATTCAGCGCGTGCTGGATGCGGGCAGTCTGCGGCAAGCGCCTGACCGCCTCATCCAGCACGCTGACATCCCCATTTAGCTCGGTCAACGCACACAAAGCGGCCAAGATATCCTGGCTCAGGCTACGCCCTAATTCGCGCACAGCAGCTTGGTCCTTGCTTTGCAAAGCAGCATACAACTCCTGCTCCAGGGTTTCATCAAGCTCCACACCTTCTACCAGGCTGTCAAAAATACCGACATGGCTGATATCAATGTATAAGGTACCTAATCCGACGGCATGCAAAGCCTTGACCATCAACCGCTGGATTTCAATATCGCTTTCGATATCCGCATGCCCATAAAGCTCGGCACCCACATGCAAAGGCTCGCGGCTGCGGGCCAGGCCATCCGGCGTAGTACGCAACACACTTCCGGCATAGCACAGGCGGGTCACTCCCTGGTTATCCAGCATATGAGCATCAATACGCGCAGTTTGCGGCGTCATATCCGCCCGGATACCCATAAGCTTGCCAGTCAATTGATCGACCACCTTGAAAGTGGCAAGATCTAGATCATGGCCAATACCGGCTGTCAGTGACTCCATATATTCCATCATGGGAGGAATCACATATTGATAACCATGCACCTTGAACAAATCCAACAGATTACGGCGCAATTGCTCAACACGAGCCGCCTCTGTGGGGAGCACATCTTCAATGTATTCAGGAAGTAACCAGTTACGTATCATTATTTTTTGAGATTTTTAGGCTAGTGCGACAGGAGCACAATCACCAGTCCTGCGAGCATTGAAATCAGCCCGACAAAACGCAGCTGCCCATCCTTCATTTCCACCATGCGTTGGAATGTCTGCTTCCAGGCCTGTGGCGCGATCAAAGGCAATACTCCCTCAATCACCAACACCAGGCCGAAAGCAAGCAACAAGCTGGAATTCAAGGTGAGCTTTCCTGATTACTTGCTCGCGCCGCCTGTGCGGCCAGAGTTGCGCATATATTTGAAGAAATCAGAATTAGGCTCAAGCACCATCACATCGCTCTTGCTCTTGAAGCTGTTGCGGTAAGCATCCAGGCTGCGGTAAAAGGCATAGAACTCAGGATTCTTGCTATAAGCCTGAGAATAGATTTCTGCAGCTTTGGCATCGCCCTCACCCTTGATTTTTTGCGCTTCGCTGAATGCTTCAGCAACAATGATTTCACGCTGCTTATCGGCATCCGCACGGATTTTTTCAGCTTCACTGGCACCAAGCGAACGGCGTTCATTGGCCACACGCTTACGCTCTGCTTCCATACGCTGATATACAGACTCACTAACTTCTTGCGGCAAGTCCACGCGGCGCAAGCGTACATCCAGCACCTGGATACCCATCTGGCGCGAATCACGGTCAGCACGTTCGCGCAGGATATCCATAATCTGACTACGCTCGCCCGACACTACCTCATGAATAGTGCGCTTACCAAACTCGGCACGCAGCCCGTCATTCACTGTTTGCGACAGGCGTCGCTCTGCCTGCAATTCGTCGCCCTTGACGGAGACATAGTATTTAGCAGGGTCGACAATGCGCCACTTGATGAATGAATCCACCAGCACGTTCATTTTCTCGCTGGTCAGGAAACGATCAGGCTCCACCCAGTTCAAGGTCAGGATACGCTTATCGAAATAGCGAACGTTGTCCACCAGCGGTACCTTGAAGTAAAGGCCTGGCTCCTTCTTCACCGACACGATTTCGCCTAGGCGGAATACCAAGGCATATTCACGCTGATCTACACTGAAAGCAGACAAGCTCAACAGCAGCAAGGCTGCAATCAGGCCTATCAACACTGTTCCAAGATTTTTCATTATCGACTCTCCCTGTCACGGCTACGGAATGAGTCACGTGAACGCTGAACATTGGCAGTATCCAGTTCCGGCAAGCTACTTGGCGTAACAGGCTGTACAGCCGCAGCAGAAGGATGCGCACCGGAAGCGGAAAGCAATTTATCAAGTGGCAAATACAGCAAGCTATTATTACCCTTCTGGTCAACAATCACCTTGCTGACACTGGACATGATCTGCTCCTGGGCGTCCAGGTACAAACGCTGGCGCGTTACTTCAGGAGCACGCTGATATTGAGTCAGAATCTGCTCGAAGCGGCTTGCGTTACCCGTTGCCTCATTTTCGACGCGCAACTTGTAACCTGCCGCCTCTTCCAAGAGACGGGAAGCAGTACCGTGCGCACGCGGGACTACATCATTGGCGTAGGCATAGCCTTCGTTTTTCTGACGCTCCCGATCCTGACCAGCCTTCACAGCATCATCAAAAGCGGCCTGCACCTGCTCAGGAGGTTGAGCATTCTGCATCGTTACGTTGACAACATTCACGCCGGTGGAATAACGGTCGAGTATTTCCTGCATCATCTTCTTCGTCAACGCAGCAATCTCTTCACGCCCTTCGTACAAGGCAAAGTCCATCTTGCTCTTGCCCACAATTTCACGGATAGCCGTTTCGGCAATGCCGCGTACAGACTCCTCTGCAAAGCGATTGTTGAAGAGCGTATCTTCCACATTCTTCAGGTTATATTGCACGGCAAACTGCAGATCGATGATATTTTCGTCATCCGTCAGCATGAGAGATTCCCTGAGCTCACGCCCACGACCGCTGCCACCCTCAGCAGAACGATAGCCGACTTCCACAGTACGTACCTGCTCCATGTTGACCACAGTCACGCTTTCAACCGGATAAGGCAAGTGCCAGCGCGGCCCCGGCATGGTCGTTTCGACATGCTTGCCAAAACGCAGCACTACCCCACGGGAACCCTGATCAACAATATAAAAGCCTGTTGCGAACCAGATCACAGCCACCAAACCCAATACTGGCAATACAGGAATTGCCTTGGCTTCTGGAGGTTCACCTGCCCCGCCATTTCTTCCAAACAAACCGTTCAGCTTGCGACTGAGCTGTCGGAACACTTCATCCAAATCGGGCGGACCATCGTTGTTACGATTGCCCCAACCGGGATCGTTAGCCATGCATTACTCCGAAAAATCAATAAATTATGCGTTAAGGTAAGATTGAGACAGTTTATCGTGCAATGTCCGCTGGTGCTCAAGCAATGCTTGACGCAACAGATCCATTCCCTCGCCAGTCATGGCAGACACGCGTATTTTCGAGATTCTACCATATTCGTCACGATCCAGCCCCGGTGCGATTCCGACACGATCAATCTGGTTCAGCACCAGTATCTGCGGCACATCCTGCGCGCCAATTTCGGACAACACCAGATTCACCTGCTCGACCTGCTCATCTCGACTCTCACTGGCCACATCCACCACATGAAACAGCAGGTCAGCTTGCGCCGCCTCTTCCAGCGTTGCGCCGAAAGCTTCCACCAGGGCATGCGGCAAATGCTTGATGAACCCCACCGTATCAGAGATCACCACGGGACCGCCATCGGGAATATAAAGCTTGCGCGAAGTAGTATCCAGGGTGGCGAACAACTGGTCTGCCGCATAAACGCCAGACTGGGTCAGCCGATTGAACAAGGTTGACTTGCCTGCATTGGTATACCCAACCAGAGAAACAGAAAGCACTTGAGAACGCCGACGAGCTCGGCGCTGCATACCACGTTGTTGCTTGAGCTTATCTAGCTTTTCGCGCAATTGCTTGACGCGAATACGCAACATGCGCCTATCCAGTTCAAGCTGGGTTTCACCTGGGCCACCGCGAACGCCGATACCGCCTTTTTGCCGTTCGAGGTGAGTCCAGCCGCGCACCAGCCGTGTGGACAAATGCTCAAGCTGAGCAAGCTCGACCTGTAGCTTGCCCTCGTGGCTTTGCGCGCGCTGCGCAAAGATATCCAGAATCAATCCAGTCCTGTCTATCACCCTCGCTTCGAGCAACCTTTCGAGATTACGCTGCTGGGAAGGGCTGAGGTCGTGATTGAATACTGCGACCTTGGCTTCCACTGCCTGCATGGAGGCAAGCAATTCGTCAGCCTTGCCGCTGCCAACAAAAAACTTGGGGTCCGGTTTTGGGCGACAACCTTCCACCACTCCTGCAATCGACATGCCTGCACTGATTACAAGTTGCCGTAGCTCTTGCAGACTGTCCTCATACCCCGAATCACCAAAATCCACGCTCACCAGTACGGCAGCATCCCCACCGACTGGCCGATCAAACATATAGATAGAGACTCAACGACGATCAACCTTCAGATGAGGGGGCTGGCCCATGTGGAATGGAAACCGCGCGGCCAGGCACGATAGTGGAAATAGCATGCTTGTATACCATCTGGGTGACAGTATTCTTGAGCAGGATGACATATTGATCAAAAGAATCCACCTGCCCCTGCAGCTTGATCCCGTTAACGAGATAAATGGAAACAGGCACGTGCTCCTTGCGCAACGTGTTCAGGAAGGGGTCTTGTAACATCTGCCCTTTAACGCTCATTTTGATGCTCCTTTAACTTGTAGTTGTATATATAGGGAGTTTTATTCTGCCGAGTAACTGTACGTGAAAAACTTTCCCCAAGCCAGAGATTTGCTATGCAAGACCCAACAAACCCAAGCTTCTCATTGATGGGGCCGATTTACTGAAAAACAAGCCTGTTTTTAACGCTTCAACCCCATCAACTTCACATTAGGACTGCCTGCCCGCTAAATTGTTCTACCGTGGAGCAGGCTTTTTTAAGGGAATTAATTTATACCCTTTCTTTAAAACTATTAAGCCTGCAAAACAGCCTTTATACGAGCCAATCCCTCGTCCCTGCCCAAGAGTGCCATCACTGCATCGATACTGGGAGATTGCGCGCCGCCAGTCAGCATGACGCGCAATGGCATGGCGATCTTCGGGAATTTCAAGCCATTTTCAGTCACAGCAGCCTCAATAGCTTCGTGTAGTCTTTCCTGCGTCCAATTCATATCCTCCAACCTCTCGAACAAGGCAGTGAGCACCGGCAATATCTCCGGCGTCACATGCTTTGCCAATGCCGCCACATCAATCTGTGGTTTCTGGTAGAAATAAGCAATACTATCGGCGAGCTGGTTAAGAGTATTGGCACGGTCGCGATAAAGCGCGATCACAGCTTGCAGATCCACGCCAGGATGAACAGTCACGCCAGCCTTAGCCAAGCGCTGGGCGATATCTTCTGCCAAACGGCCCAGGTCGGCTTGCTTGATGTAATGTGCATTGAGCCAGTTAAGTTTTTCAGTGTTGAACTGCGCCGCAGATGGCGTGATATGGTCGAGATCGAACCATTCGCAGAATTGTGCCATGCTGAAAATCTCATCGTCACCATGTGACCAGCCCAGTCGGGCAAGATAATTCAGCACGGCTTCAGGCAAATAGCCATCTTCGTGATACTGCATCACGCTGACCGCACCATGGCGTTTGGATAGTTTCTGTCCATCGTCGCCCAGAATCATGGAGAGGTGGGCATATTGCGGAATATCCGCCCCAAGCGCATGCAGCAAGTTGATCTGACGTGGCGTGTTATTCACATGGTCGTCGCCACGAATTACCTGGGTAATGCCCATGTCCCAATCGTCCACCACTACGCAGAAGTTATAAGTCGGCGTGCCGTCGGCACGCGCAATGATCAGGTCATCCAATTCTTCATTGGAAATGCTGATCTGCCCCTTGACCAAGTCATTCCACACCACATTGCCGCTCAAAGGATTCTTGAAGCGTATCACCGGCGGAATATCTGCCGGCATATCAGGCAATGCCTTGCCTGCTTCGGGACGCCAACGGCCGTCATAACGCGGTTTCTTACCTTCTTTCATCTGTTGCTCGCGCAGGATATCCAACTCTTCCTTGCTGCAATAACAATGGTAGGCCTTGCCTTCATCCAGCAGTTTCCGGATGACTTCCTTATATCTATCCATACGCTGCATCTGATAGAACGGGCCTTCATCCCACTCCAAGCCCAGCCAGCTCATGCCATCCAGGATGGCCTGCACTGCTTCAGGCGTGGATCGCGCTACATCCGTATCCTCGATACGCAACACAAACTGTCCCGCATGCTTGCGCGCGAAAGCCCAGGAAAACAAGGCAGTCCTGGCACCGCCAATATGAAGAAATCCAGTGGGGCTAGGAGCAAAACGGGTGCGTACGGTCATGGCAGGCAACTATCAGTGAAAAGGTAGAATTTTAACATGGGCATCCAACACAGTCGCATTCAGCATCTGGACACTCATAAAAGAAAACCGGGACATGCCCGGTTTTCACTTCACTATTCAAGCGAGATCAGTTCCCGGCTTGCTGCTCGGCCTGCTCATACCCCTGCGCAGTTTTCCAGCCGCCGCCCAGCGCCTTGAACAAATCCACCGTCGCCGTCAGTCGGGCTTGGCGGCTCTGAATAAAGGTCAGCGCAGCATCGTTGTAGGTGCGTTGCGAATCCAGCACATCCAGATAGGCGGAATAACCAGACTTATAGCGGTTTTCGGCAATCTGCCAGGCTTTCTTGGCGGACTCCTGGCTGATATTCAGCGCATCTTCACGCTCACGATTTTGCCGTACGGTTACCAGCGCATCATTCACTTCCTTAAACGCGGTTTGAATCGTGCCTTGATATCCAGCCACGGCCTGTTTCTGCCTTGCCGTTGCCTGGTCTACCCTGGCTGACAGTCGTCCGGCGTTGAAAATAGGCAGGCTCAGGCCGAAACCTGCCGACCAGATGCGTGAAGGCGCTTTCAGCAGATTGCTCAAATCCGCGCTTTCGCCGCCGTAGATGGCAGTCAGGCTGATGGTTGGGAACAATGCCGCTTTCGCCACACCAATCTGCGCATTTTCCGAGATCAAGATCTGCTCGGCTTCTCGCACATCCGGTCTGGCCTCAAGCAAGCTCGAAGGCAAGCCAACTGGCGGTACTGGTGGGATCGGCAAATTATGAATGTCGCCATCCGGCACCCGCAACGTGAGATCACCGGTCAGCACGGCAAGCTGGTGTTGCACGACTTCGCGTTGGCGCACTAGGTCCGCAATCTGCGCCACCAAGTTGGAATTAGCCACTTCCGCCTGATGCACATCCAGCATTGAAACAGCGCCACCATCGAACAAACGCCTGGTCAGCGTCAGGCTTTCTTCCCGGCTTTTCAGGCTGTCTTGCGACACAGCAATCTGGGCTTCCAGACTGCGTAGCAGGAGATAATTGTTGGCAACCAGCCCTGAAAGCGAAAGGCTTACCGTATCCTTGGCAAAGTAGGTTCCCAACGCCTCGGCGCGCGCCGCCTCGCGTGCGCGGCGCAGCTTGCCCCAGAAATCGAGCTCGAAAGAAGTCCCCAATTGCAGGTTGACGCTCTCACGGATCGTCGGCATCGTGGAAGACAACGGCACTGCACCGGTTTCCGTGACGCGTTGCCGCGCCCCGCTGGAACTCAGGTCAACCTGTGGATACAGCAGAGCACCTGCTTCACGCAGGGCAGCCTCGGCCTCCTCGATCCTCGCCACTGCCCTGACAATATCCAGATTGTCGGCAAAGGCTTTATTCATGAGGTCATTCAATACTGGATCATGAAAATTCTCCCACCAATGATCCAGTTCGAGTGCAGCCTGTCCATTTTCCTGTGCGCCATCCGCCACGCTGAAACTGGTCGGCAGCTTGGTTTCAGGCCGCTGGTAATCAGGTCCGACCATGCAGCCTGTCAATGCCAACGCGACAGCAACATGTATTAAATTCATACGCAACATCATGCTGTTTCCTTGAAGTCATCGTGATGCACACGGCTACTGGTGTTGCCAGACAACCACGTAAAGAACATCGGTATAAAGATAGTGGCAATGAAAGTCGCCATCAACATGCCGCCGAACACGCCTGTACCCATGGATTGACGCGCAGCAGCGCCCGCGCCTGTGGCAATCACCAGTGGCACGATACCCAGCACGAAGGCCATTGAGGTCATGACAATCGGGCGGAAACGCAGGCGCGCAGCCTCAATCGCCGCTTGTTTGATCGGCAAGCCCTCTTCCAGCTTCTGGCTGGCAAATTCCACAATCAGGATCGCATTTTTCGCCGCCAGGCCAACCAGTGTCACCAGGCCGATCTGGAAGTAGATGTCATTTGGCATGCCTCGGAATAGCACTGCCAACAATGCGCCCACCAGTGCGAACGGCACTGCCATGATCACCGCCAGGGGCAAGGCCCAGGTTTCAAACTGCGCAGCCAGGATCAGGAACACCATGATGATCGCGAAACTAAAGGCGAAAATCGCGGCATGCCCTGTCAACTTTTCCTGGTAGGCCTGGCTGGTCCATGCCAACTGGTAGCCATCAGGCAAGGTTTCATTGGCAATTTTCTCGACCAGCTTGATCGCATCACCGGAACTGACGCCAGGCGCGCCGCCTGCCATTACCTTGGCGGCCAGCAGACCCTGATATCGCTCTAATTGCTCGGCACCAACAATTTCACGCACCTTGCTCAGGGCGGACATCGGTACCATTTCACCAGTAGTTGCAGAGCGCACATAGACACGCCCTATATCTTCCGGCGTCATGCGATAGGCTGGCTCTGCCTGCAATTGCACGCGATAGGTACGCCCCATGCGGTTGAAGTCATTGATATACAACGACCCCATGGTACTTTGCAAGGTGGCATATACATCTGCAATCGCCACGCCCAAGGACAATGCCTTGGCTTCATCCACCTCAATCGACAATTGCGGCACAGTGGGACGGAAGAAGGTATTGATACCGGTCAGACGCGGCTCCTTGCGCATAGCATCTATCAGGTTATTAATCACTTCCGACAAATGCAGCGGATTCGTATCTCCACGGCTTTGGATATACATTTCCATACTGCCTGAGCTACCCAATCCACGAATGGCAGGTGGATTGAAAGCAATCGCCATGCCGTCCGTCTGCATCATGCCAATACCAAACAAGCGTTGCACGATCTGCTCCGCAGTGGTAGTACGCTCATCCCAATCCTTCATCCGCACAAACATGGTCGCGGCGCTAGTCTTGTTGCCACCGCCGATCAAGTCGAAACCATTGATAACGAACTGGCTGGCCACTGCCGGGTCTTCGGAAATCGCCTTGCGCACCCGCTCCATGGTATTGGTGGTACGGGAAAGGCTGGCACCATCCGGCATGATGGCTGCAGTCACGACGTAGCCCTGATCTTCAGGCGGCACAAAACTGGTTGGCACCGTGCGGAACAGATAAACCCCGGCTGCAATGATGCCGATAAACACTACCGCTCCGATAATGCGGTGACGCAAGGTCAAACCCACTGTTGCAGTATAAAAGTTGGTCAGCTTTTCAAAGCCACGGTTGAACGGCCTGAACAACCGCGATTCGCCATGCACATGCTTGAGCAATATGGCACACAGCGCTGGCGTCAATGTCAGGGCCACGATGCCGGAAATCACTACAGCGACAGCAACAGTTACCGCAAACTGGCGATAAAGCTCACCAGCGATACCGCCCATGAACGCCACCGGCACGAATACGGCACACAACACCAGCACAATCGCCACCACGGCGCTGGACACCTGCTCCATGGATTTGATCGCAGCATGCAGTGGTGACAGTTTCTCCTGACTCATCAACCGCTCGATATTTTCCAGCACCACGATCGCATCATCCACCACGATACCGATCGCCAGCACCATTGCGAACAATGTCAAAGTGTTAATGGAAAATCCAAACAGCCACAAACCGGCAAACGTCCCGATCAGGGAAATCGGTACTGCAATGATAGGAATCAAGGTCGCACGCCAGTTTTGCAGGAACAGGAACACCACCAGCACCACCAGCACCATGGCTTCCGCCAGGGTATGCACCACTTCGCCGATGGAAGCCTTGACGAAATCACTGGTGTCATAAGGAATGCGGTAGTCCACGTCCTCCGGGAAGCGCTCCTTGAGTTCATCCATCTTGGCCTTGATGGCATTCGCCGTATCCAGCGCATTGGCGCCAGTCTGCAGGAACACAGGAACACCCGCACCGGGCTGACCATCCAGCGTGGTGCGGATATTGTAGTTCTGTGCGCCCAGCTCAACACTGGCAACATCCTTGAGGTACAGCACACCGCGCGGACCATCGGCCTTGATAATGATATTGGCAAACTCCGCAGGCTCGACCAATCGCCCCTTGGTTGTCACGGTATAGACGATCTGCTGATCCGCTGGCACCGGATCCTGACCAATACGGCCCGCAGCGTACTGAGCATTTTGCGCGGTAATGGCAGCCGCGATATCGCTGGTTGTCACGCCCAATTGCGCCATACGGTCAGGCCGCAGCCAGACGCGCATGGAGTAATCCTGGGTACCGAATACCGTTGCATCGCCCACACCTTTGACGCGTTTCAACTCATCCAGCACATTCAGGGTGACGTAGTTGCTCAGGTAGAGCGGATCATAGGTTTTATTGGGAGAAATCAGCATCAACGCCATCAGAATATCGTTCGAGCGCTTCTGCACCACTACACCAGTACGCCGCACCTCTTCTGGCAAGCGCGGAGTAGCGATATTGACGCGATTGCTGACGTTGAACGTCGCCTGATTCACATCCGTGCCGGTTTCAAAGGTCACGGTAATCGTCAAGGTGCCACTGGAGTCGGCGCTGGACTGGTAGTAAAGCAGGCCCTCGATTCCGCTGAGCTGCTCCTCAATCGGCGCAGCGACTGTCTTGGAAAGCGTTTCCGCACTCGCACCAGGATAGGTCGCGGTCACCATGACCGTTGGCGGTGCGATCTGCGGATATTGCGCAATTGGCAACTGGAATGCGGCAGCAAGTCCAGCCAGCACAATGATGATCGATACTACCGAGGCAAATATCGGTCGGGTAATAAAAAATCTCGTCATGATTGTTCTCGCTTACGCCAGCTTGCTATGTGCTTTATCGGCAGATTTCTGCGGCTCGGCTGCAGGTGCGCCCTGCTCTGCAGGAGGATGCGGTTGCAATGGCGCGCCTGGGCGAATCTTGATCAGGTTATCCACAACCACCTTCTCGCCTGCGTTCAAGCCGTTCAGGATAACCCAGTCGCGGCCTTGCCAGTCCCCCGTCACCACCGGACGCACCGCAGCATGATTGTTTTCATCCACGACATAAACAAAACGCCCCTGCTGGGAACTCATCACTGCTGTCTGCGGCACCAGGAATACGCCTTCACGTTCGCCGACAACCACCTTGGCACGCACAAACTGGCCTGGCAGCAATTTGCGCCCCGCATTAACAAAGGTAGCTCGTAACTGCTGCGTACCTAGTGCAGGATCAATCTGGCTTGCAGCAAAGTTAAGCTTGCCGCCCTCGTCATATTCAGAGCCGTCAGGCAACTTCAATGTGATTTTCTTAACGCTTTTTTCAGTGACCGCACCACCGAGCTGCTGTAGTTCATTATCAGACAGACTGAAACGTACCCAGATCGGAGAAAGCTGTACCACAGTCGTCAACAGGCTGCTGTTGGCAGAAACCAAAGCGCCTTCGGAAAACTGGAAGCGGCCAGATATGCCGCCAACAGGCGCAGTCACCTTGGTATAGGAAAGGTTTAACTCAGCTTCGCGCACGCTAGCCTGTGCCTGTAAAACCGCTGCCTTGGAGACATCGTTGTCGGAAACAGCATT
The DNA here is from genome assembly GCF_036844465.1 of Methylobacillus sp. Taxonomy (NCBI): domain Bacteria; kingdom Pseudomonadati; phylum Pseudomonadota; class Betaproteobacteria; order Nitrosomonadales; family Methylophilaceae; genus Methylobacillus; species Methylobacillus sp. Next base: position 235,776 of record NZ_DAIUFW010000002.1, on the reverse strand, counting down.
GTCATATTCCCGCTGACTGATGGAATGAGATTCCAGCAAACCCTTCAAACGATCCGCCTCACGACGGGTCTGGGCAACTTTGGCTTGCGCCTGCTCCAATTGGGCTCTGGCCTGCTCAAGCGCGATTTGATATGGCACTGGATCAATCTGAAACAGCACCTGGCCCTCCTTGACGGGAGCTCCTTCGTCATACAAGCGCTTCAGCAAAATGCCACCGACACGGGGACGAATTTCCACTTCGCGCGCACCCTCTGTCTGCGCTACGGCCTCAGCGGAAACAGGCACGCTGGCTGGATGCATTTCCAGTACAGTCACGGGCATTGCCTGGGGAGCAGCCTGAGCTCCCTGCTGTCCATCTTTACTACAGGAAACCAGAGTAAAAGCCGCCATCATGGCGAGGACAATTTTTTTGCCAGCATACAGCCCGCCCATACTGGTATGACCTTGATTCATCACACGTACCTTCATATATAACCCCATGTCTTATAAACAAATATCTTGCTTACATTCAATAACGACTGTAAATTATATACAATCACGTTTGTATGTAAAACTGTTTTCTTACTAAGGATAATCATCACTTCATGGCTCGAAAAACCAAAGAAGATGCTGAACTCACCCGCCAGCGGATCATCACTGCTGCGCGTGAAGTCTTCGCAAAACGAGGCGTCAGCCACTCCACCATGGAACAAATCGCCACCCATGCCCAAGTTACTCGCGGCGCCGTATATTGGCACTTCGCCAACAAAATCGAGCTATTCCAGGCTATGCGCGACCAGGCCATGCGCCCTTTCATCGAACATATAGACGCTGCCATCCTTGACCCGCAGTCAGAAGATCCGCTTGCCTGCATCGAACATATTTTCGTCAATACCATCAAGACATTGGAACAGGATTGCTCTACCCGGCAGACCTATGAAATCATGATGGCAAAATGTGAATATGTCGATGAGTTCAACGATGTGCTACAGCAACTGCTCATCTACTGCCGCGTGTTTGTGGCAAAAACACAACTACTTTACGAAAAGGCAAAACAAAAAGGACAGATTCATCCAGATTTGGATCCAGCTGCGTTAGCAATGGATACGCACATGTTTTTTGGTGGCGTCATCCATATGTGGATCAAGGATAATTCCAACCTGGGGTATCGTTCCCAGGCCTACGATCTGATCAGGCAGCATATCAACCTGAGACGCGTCACCCAGATCAGCCGCTGATTTCATGAACCTTGTAAAGTCTTTTCCATAACGATATGATTCGAAAAATTATTGGGAAGCAAAATCTTGGATATTCACAGCGGCGAGATCTATGGCAAACAAACCGGCAACAAGTTTGTCATGTATCACGTGCTCAAGGTTGGCAAAAGCTCCCTCACCCTGCAGAACATAGATAATCCACTCAGCCTGTTCGAAACCACTCCGGAAAAACTACAGGCTTCGGGTTATATTCGCATCAGCCAGACGCCGTATGTCAATCTTCACTCGACAGGCAAAAAACGTAAACTCATGAAAAATCCGACGCGCTGCCCGCATACCCTGGATTTTCTGGAAGACCGTGCGGACTCGGAACGCCCCGCGCCCATCATGCCCGACCTATTCAGCTAAGTCAGGCGTTCGTTCTCTTACCTCCAGGCCCAGTTCAGTTTCAGTTCCGCGCAGGCGGCGCAGCCCAAAGGTCATGTCCATCTGAATTGACAATCTGCGCTTCAACCAGGTCGCCAGGCTGCAATCCATCCGCGCCAGACAAATACACCACACCGTCAATCTCCGGCGCATCCGCAGCAGTGCGTCCTATGGCTTCATCGCCATCCACCTCATCAATCAACACGGTTTCAATACGCCCGACCTTGGCCTTCTGTTTTTCCGCGCTAATTGCTTCCTGCACCTCCATGAAGCGCGCCAGGCGCTCCTGTTTCAACGATTCCGGCACATGCTGATCAAGCGCATTGGCCGCCGCACCATCCACCGCTGAATAGGCGAAGCACCCCACCCTGTCCAGTTGGGCTTCCTGGAGAAAATCAAGCAAATGCTCAAAATCCTCATCGGTTTCGCCGGGGAAGCCGACAATGAACGTGCTGCGAATCGTGATATCCGGACAGATATCGCGCCATGCCTTGATGCGCGCAAGATTGTTCTCGCTGCTGGCCGGGCGCTTCATTGCCTTGAGTATGCGTGGGCTGGAATGTTGAAACGGCACATCCAGGTAAGGCAGGATCAAGCCATCCGCCATTAACGGGATAATTTCATCCACATGCGGATAGGGATAGACATAATGCATGCGCACCCAAACGCCGAAATCACCAAGCGCACGCGCCAACTCCGTCATCCGAGTTTTGACCGGGCGGCCATTCCAGAAGCCAGTACGATATTTCACATCAACGCCGTAAGCACTGGTGTCCTGTGAAATCACCAGCAATTCCGACACGCCGGCATTGACGAGATTTTCTGCCTCCGTCATTACCTCGCCTATCGGACGGCTCACCAAATCTCCTCTCATGGAAGGAATAATGCAGAAACTGCAACGATGATTGCAGCCTTCGGAAATTTTGAGATACGCATAATGCTGCGGCGTCAGGCGTATTCCCTGTGGCGGCACCAGATCGGTATAAGGATCATGCAGCTTGGGCAGGTGGGCATGTACCGCCGTCATGACTTCTTCCAAGGCATGCGGACCGGTCACCGCCAGCACGTCGGGGTGAGCAGCCTTGACCACATCGCTTTTCGCTCCCAGGCATCCGGTCACGATCACCTTGCCATTTTCAGCTAGCGCCTCGCCAATCGCATCCAGCGACTCCTCAACCGCGCTATCGATAAAACCACAGGTATTGACTACCACCAGATCGGCATCGTCATAGCTGCCGGAAATCGCGTAGCCCTCGGCTCTTAATTGGGTCAGTATACGCTCCGAATCGGAGGACGCCTTGGGACAGCCCAAGGACACAAAACCAACTTTTGGACTTTGCAAACTCATCATCTATTCATACTTAGTCAATATTAAGGAATCAGCCACCCTGCTCAGGGAAGTACTGATCAACTCACCAACGCACTAGCCAGCCAAATGGAGGCAATACCCAGCCCGATCAACCCGACTTGTTGCAAGGTAGCATGCAACTCGGTGCGCTTATGCAAACCGGGGATTAAATCTGCCACTGCCACATAAATCATGCTGGCAGCTGCCAATCCAAGAATAGTAGGAACCCAGCTCTCAACTAGGCCCAATGCAAAATACGCCCCTACCCCGCCCACCATTGTTGCCATGCTGGACACCAGATTGAACAGTAGAGCCTGTTTCTTGCTATAGCCGGAATGCAACAAAATCAGGAAATCGCCTACTTCCTGCGGAATTTCGTGGGCAATGATAGCTACCGCGGTGACAAACCCCAGGCGCACATCAACCAGGAATGCAGCGGCAATCAATATGCCATCCACAAAATTGTGAAAAGTGTCGCCGATCATGATCATCATCCCGCTACGACCATGATCATGGTTGTGCCCGTCGTGCTGATGATGCGCATGGCCTGCGTGCATCTCGCAATCATCGCCATGGCAATGCCGCCACAACACCAGCTTTTCCAGCATGAAAAACAATAATATGCCCAACAGCACAGTAGCAGACATGGATTCAGTACTGCTGGATATCTCGAATGCATGCGGCAGGATTTCCAGGAATACCGCCCCCAGCAACGCACCAATCGCGTAACTTACCAGCATAGGCACCCAGGTAGGCTTGGCTTTCAGCGCGAACACTGCCGCAGTGAGCACACTCAGCACCCCGCCAGCAATACACACCAGAATAATCGTGACTAATACGGACATAGCTTTAAATTATACGGGATGCCTTTACTCCATATTGCTGACCGGAGCTGTTTTTTTACAGATGAGAATTAGATGTAATTCTCAGATGGAAGAATTTTCGTCAAATGTGTAATTTGTGGGGAATTTGTTCTTATAAACTTACACATGAAACGTCAACAGATGCAAAGTCATTGACCAGAAACTGCGTTTTTATGCGGATTTTGACACTGCACGATAATAAAGGAAAATATTATGGTGCGAAAGGAGAGACTCGAACTCTCACGCCTCGCGGCGCTGGAACCTAAATCCAGTGCGTCTACCAATTCCGCCACTTTCGCTTGCTCTATAGTTTGCCAAGGTCCGCATTGCGCAGACCTTTTGGTAGTTTGGCTCCCCGACCTGGGCTCGAACCAGGGACACACGGATTAACAGTCCGTTGCTCTACCGACTGAGCTATCGGGGAATCGATAGGGGCGCCATTATCGCATATCAAAACAAAAATGCCAGCGATTTTTAAGAAAGTATTTTAAATGCGAGCTGAATATCATCAGTACCAGAGGCTACTTGATATCCGAGGCAAACAATCTTGAGGACTAATCCCATAAAAATCCCATGGATTCTTTCATTTTTGATGCAATTTCAGGTTATATTATCCCTAAAATAAAAATGGTATAGCGCCGCAATCCCATCGCGCCAAACCATAAGCCAACCTCAAGGAGAAAGAATAAATGGGCGCTTACAAGAAGCTCTGGTTCACCCTCATCGCCGTTCTGACTATCACACTCACTATTCTTGGCTATTACGGAGCAGAAATTTACCGCTTGGCTCCTCCAATTCCCGAAAGAGTGGTGAGTACTGATCAGCGTCTGGAATTCAGCCGGGATGACATCCTACAAGGACAATCCCGCTGGCAATCCATCGGTGGTATGCAAATCGGCTCCATCTGGGGGCATGGCGCTTACCAGGCGCCTGACTGGACGGCGGACTGGCTGCACCGCGAGTTGGTGGCCTGGCTGGATATCGCGGCCAACGACATGTACCAAAAAGCTTATCAAGACCTTGATGCCATCCAGCAGGCCGGACTGCGCGAAATGCTCAGGCAGGAATACCGCGGCAACAAGCTGGACGACACTGGCACCCTGACGCTGACGCCGCGTCGGGCCGAGGCCATTCAACAGACCACTGCCTATTACGAAGCCCTGTTCTCGGATGACCCTGCGCTCAAGCAAACACGTGTTGCCTTCGCCATGAAGGACAACACCCTGCCTGGCACGGAGAATCGGCAGAAACTATCCAATTTCTTTTTCTGGACCGCATGGGCGGCAGCTACCGAACGTCCTGACAGCAAGATTACCTATACCAATAACTGGCCGCATGAGCCGCTGATCGCCAACGTTCCCAGCAGCGAGAATATCTTGTGGTCCATCGGCAGCGTGGCGCTGTTGCTGGCAGGTGTTGGCTTTCTGGTATTGGCCTGGTCCATCCTGCGCAAGGAAGATGAAACCGTGCCGGTAGCGGGAAAGCTCGACCCTATCTCCGGCTTTACTCTCACACCCTCCCAGCGTGCATTGGGGAAATACCTCTTTATCGTGGCGGCGCTGCTGGTGTTCCAAGTGTTCATTGGCGGCTTTACCGCGCATTACACCGTGGAAGGGCAAGAGTTCTATGGGGTGAATGTATCCCAGTGGTTCCCTTATGCCCTCACCCGAACCTGGCATATCCAGAGCGCCCTGTTCTGGATAGCCACGGGTTTTCTGGCTGCCGGCTTGTTCCTCGCCCCCATCATCAATGGCGGACGTGACCCGGCTTACCAAAAGCTGGGCGTGAATATCCTCTTCGTGGCACTACTGATCGTCGTAGTAGGCTCCTTCCTCGGCCAATACACCGCGATTGCCAATATCATGCCGATCAATTTCAACTTCTGGTTCGGACACCAAGGTTATGAATATCTTGACCTTGGTCGCTTCTGGCAAGCTGCCCTGTTCATCGGCCTGTTGCTGTGGCTGGGCCTGATGTTGAGGTGCATGGTTCCCGCCCTGAAATCAGGCGATAGCGACAAGAACTTGCTGGCGCTGCTCACCGCCTCTGTCGTTGCCATCGGCCTGTTCTATGGCACGGGGTTGTTCTATGGCGAACACAGCAATATTTCAGTCATGGAATACTGGCGCTGGTGGGTGGTGCACCTGTGGGTGGAAGGCATCTTCGAGGTCTTCGCCACTGTTGCACTGGCCTATATCTTCATGTCGCTGGGCCTGGTGTCGCGCACCATGGCGACCACCGCCAGCCTGGCCTCTGCCTCGCTGTTCATGGTGGGCGGCATTCCTGGCACTTTCCACCATCTCTATTTCTCCGGCACGACTACTCCGGTCATGGCTATAGGGGCCACCTTCAGCGCGCTTGAAGTAGTGCCGCTGCTGGTGCTAGGCCATGAAGCATGGCATAACTGGCATATCCACACCCGCGCGCCTTGGCTCAACAACCTGCGCTGGCCGCTGTGCTGCTTCGCAGCCGTCGCGTTCTGGAACATGCTCGGGGCCGGCGTGTTTGGCTTCCTAATCAACCCGCCAATTTCCCTGTATTACATTCAGGGGCTCAACACTACCGCCGTGCATGCGCATGCCGCCCTGTTTGGGGTTTATGGCTTCCTTGCCCTGGGCTTCGTCCTGCTGGTGCTGCGTTATATCCATCCTCATATGATCTTCAACGAAAAGCTCATGAAAACCGGCTTCTGGTCGCTCAATATCGGTTTGCTGCTGATGATCTTCACCAGCCTGCTGCCGATAGGCTTCATGCAATTCCAGGCCAGTTTTACTGAAGGCCTATGGTATGCTCGCAGCGAAGAGTTCATGCAGCAGGCGCATCTGCAAACCCTGCGCTGGATCAGAACCATCGGCGATGTCGTGTTCATCGTTGGCGCAGTGGCGATTGCTACCCAGATCGCGCTGGGCTTGTTCAAAAAACAGGCCCAGCCAAGATAAATCCCAAAGGTACTTAAATCTGAATGGAGGATGACCATCATGAGTATCCAACACTGTGTTCCCGGCGAGATCATTGACATCAGCCCCTTTGGGGGCAATTTTGATAGCGCCACCTCCGCCACCCTGATCCGTGAAAACCATCTGGAGGTGTTTCGCTTCGTGCTCAAGGCTGGCAAGGCTACGCCCGAGCATATTGCTGCGGGCGCGCTCACAATCCAGTGTATTGAGGGTGAGGTTGAACTAGTCTGCTGTGGACAAACCCAACTATTGAAAGCCAATACCCTGGTCTACCTGAAAGAGAATGACGCACACACGGTCAAGGCACTGGCTGACTCCACCCTGCTGATTACCATTCTCCTAAAGCGGGAATAAGCGTTGCCGGGATGGGGCGTAATCTCTGTCTTTCCTACTTGCGCCCGCTGATTTGACACAGGCAGGAAAGACAGCCAACATCACAGCTATCCAGAACCATCCTGAAGAAAATAGCACATGCAAAGCACGATCAACCAAGATGAAATCAACATGCTGCGGACAGAGTTGGAAATACTCATGCGCGAGCGACAGGCATTGCTGAAAGTGGCAGGCGCTGCCGCAAGCCTGGTAGCCGAACTGGACAGCCATGCCCTGCCACCCGGCACCGAAGAATCAGCAGAACTGCTCGCCAGCAATATCAACACCCTCACTGAAGAAACCTTGCAGGATGCCCTGAATTCAGTTCAGGCAGTGATCGCGGGTTAAGTGTCAGTCCTGTTTTCATCCGAAACAACATTCTCCAACACCTGCTCCTTACTGAATTTAGGATGATGCCTTAGCGCTCGCTCATTCTTCCATTCTTAAGGCAACATTGCCGATTGCCTCCCCTCTTCTCACGCTGTACTATCGCGTTTGGAGTGAACAACAAGTGCGATGAAAACAATAAAATCATCATCGCCCGGATTAAAGACAACAACTATTATTCTGTGCAGCCTACTGGCCGCAGGATGCGGCTATCAGCAATACCAGGCGCATCCCCTGGCTGCAGAACAAGGCCAAGTCTCGTTCCGGGTACACGATATACAAGATAGCGGCTTTCTTGCCTACCTGCAGGAGTCTGGCTATGACCATGTGCCTGCGCAATGGGACTGGCAAGAGCTGTTGTTCTGTACGCTATATTTCCATCCCGATCTTGACGTGGCACGTGCCCAGCTCAGCCGCGCCACAGCAGCCATCACCACTGCGCAACAACGCCCCAATCCAGGCATTTCCACCGGAGCAGGCCATCGCAACGAGCCCGGTGCCACCGAAGTTTACAGCCTAGGATTCAACATCCCGATCGAAACCGCAGGCAAGCGCCAGGCAAGAATAGACATGGCCAGCCAGCTTTCCGAGAGCGCGCGCCTCAATATTGCCCAGACCGCCTGGAATCTGCGTCATCGTCTGCTTTCCAGCTGGATAGAGTTCAGCGCGGCTCATCAAGCTCTTTCCATGCTGGAGCAGGAATCGGCTTTGCGTGAAAAAATCGTTTCCATGCTGACCGAGCGTTTGCAGGCCGGGATGATTTCCAGCGTCGAGTTAAGCAATGCCCGCTTGCAATGGCAAAAGGTTCAGCAATCACTGGTGGAAGAGCGCGGCAAAATGGATGAACTAAAAGCCCAGCTCGCCAGCAACGCCGGACTCCCGCTGGATAAATTTGACCAGCTCAAGCTCAAACTAGCATCTGCAGACCAACTGTTTGTAGCTCAACATAATGTGGAACTGGCAAATCCGCTCAACCCGGCTGCGCAGGACGCCGCCCTGCTCAATCGTCTGGATATCCGGGCCGGCTTGGCCAGTTACGCAGCCAGCGAAGCGCGGCTACGGCTGGAAATTGCCCGGCAATATCCCGATATCAGCCTGGAACCTGCTTATAACTATGAAGAAGGATTCCATATTTGGTCGCTCGGCATCAGCAGCCTCTTGAGCGTGTTACATCGTAACCAGGGCCAGATTGCGGAAGCCAAGGCCTTGCGCGAAACCGAAGCTGCGCAATTTGAGGCCTTGCAAGCCAGAGTCATTGCCGCGATGGACAGCGCCCGAAGCCGCTACCACTCTGCCCTGCAAGCACTGGAACAGGCGCGCCTTCTACATGAAGCGCAGCTATCTCAAGCGCAGCAGGTCAACCTGCGTTTTGAACATGGCTTTGCCGACCGGCTGGAACTCGTCACTCATCAACTGGAAGGCGTGCTCGCCAAACAACGCCTGCTGGCGGCGGAATACCAGGTACAACGTGCCGCGGCTGCACTTGAAGACAGCATGCAATTGCCGCTGGAAAATCTTACCCCACTGCCAGCCGTCCCGCGCCAATCTCCCTCCCGCCAGACCTTGCAGGAAGCCACGCCATGAATAAAAAAGCCGCTGCCGTCATCATTGTCCAGGCATGCCTCATCGTGATCCTGCTCTGGCTGCTGGTGATATTCAGCAAAGATGAATTCGAGGCCTTCAATGAAGAGGAGGAAATTGAAAGCCCGCAACGCGTCCACACCGAATCTGGTATCAGCACCATTATCTTGAGCGCTGAAACCCAGCTACAAAGCGATATCCGTACTGAATCCCTGACCCAAACAAAATACCAGCCTTCATTGGAGGGCCTTGGGGCAGTGGTGAGCCTGGAAGGATTGCTAAACCTGCGCATGCAATACATGAATACCTTGGGCGAACTGGCGGCTGCCAAGGCTTCGCTGAACAACAGCCAGAATGATTATGAGCGCCTGGTATTGCTCAACCAGCATGACCGCAATGTCTCAGACAGGATGCTGATAGCCGCTGAAGCTCTCTATAAAGGCGACATCGCCAAGGTACAGTCTCATGAGGCCGCTCTGGACAACTTGCGCCACGCCGCCCTTCAGCAATGGGGCGAGCGCCTGGGGCTGGGTGCGCTGGAATCACAACCCGCGCCTGTCATCAAGGCATTGCTCGAATATAAACAGGTCTTGCTGCGCATCACCCTGCCTACGCAACAGACCCAACCTGCAGCAACCCTGCACGTCGCCCCCGTAGGCAGCGGACTCACGCCCATTGCCGCCCAACTGCTTGCTTCCTCGCCACAGGCAGACCCGCTGCTGCAAGGAAAAACCTATTTTTACACCGCCCCGGCAGAAAACCTGCGTGCTGGCATGCGCCTCAACACGCAATACCTGGATAGCGCCAACACGGCCAGCGGCGTCATCGTGCCTCACAATGCCGTGGTCTGGTATGGCGGCAAGGCTTGGGTATATCACAGATACGATATGGAAAAATTCGTCCGGGAACCCATTCATACTGATATGGAAAGCAACAACGGCTGGTTTATCCCGGAGAAGAATGCATCCGGACTCAAATCCGGAGATGCCATTGTCACCAATGGCGCGCAGCTCCTGCTCTCCGAAGAGCTTAAGTACCAGATCACCAACGAGAATGATGATTAGGAGCTGAAACCATGATGTCAGCCCTCATCCGCTTTTCCATCCGCCATAGCGGCGTGATGATGGCATTGGCTATCATGCTGGTGGTCTATGGCCTTTACCGCACAAGCCACAGCCATCTGGATGTGTTTCCCGAATTCGCCCCTACCCAGCTCGTCATCCAGACAGAGTCTCCCGGCCTGTCGGCCGAACTGGTCGAATCATTGGTCACCCAGCCGCTGGAAAACGGCATTGCTGGTACAGTCGGCATTGCCAGCATCCGCTCGCAATCCATCCCCGGCCTGTCCGTCATCACGGTGATTTTTGATGATTCCACCGATATCTACCGCAATCGCCAAGTGGTTGCCGAGCGGCTCGCCACACTCAATGGCATGCTGCCCAACGGCATTGTACCCAACATCACGCCGCTGACCTCCTCCGCCAGCACCGTGCTGGGCATCGGCCTGACCTCGGATGTCAGGAGCCTCAGCGAACTGCGCACCCTGGTGGACTGGACCATCAAGCCGCATCTGATGTCCGTGCAGGGCGTGGCTGACGTCAACGTATTCGGCGGCGAAGTGCGCCAGTTCCAGATCCAGGTTGATCCTGCCAAGTTGGTGCGTTACAACCTCTCGCTGCAGCAAGTCGCAGAGGCGGTCAGCCGCAATACCGCCATCCGCGGCGCGGGCTTCATCGAGAACAACAACCAGCGCATCATCATCAATACCGAAGGCCAGACGCTGACGCCGCAACAATTGGCGCGCACTACCCTGCTGCATGCCTCTGGCCAGACCTTGCGTATTGCCGATATCGGCACCGTGGCTGAAGGCGCCGCGCCTTCCATCAGCGCCGCCGCTATCAACGGCAAGACCGGCATCTATCTCTCGGTGCAATCGCAGCTAGGCGCCAATACCAAAAGCGTCACCGAGAATGTAGAAGCAGCACTGGTGGAACTGGCGCCTATATTGGACGCAAGAGAAGTCGTCCTGTATCCCCAGTTATTTCGTCCGGCCAATTTCATTGATGTCGCCATCAAGAGTGTGCAAACAGACATCCTCATCGGCTCTTTCCTCGTCATCGGCATCTTGTTCCTGTTCCTCTTCAACGCGCGCGCGGCCTTCATTTCCGCCACCGCCATTCCCTTATCGCTCCTGTCTGCTATTGTGGTCCTGCAATATTTCGGCACCGGCCTCAATATTATGGTGTTGGGGGGATTGGCCATCGCGCTCGGCGAAGTGGTGGACGACGCCATTATCGATTCGGAAAACATCTTTCGCCGCATTCGCGAAAATCGTCTGCTGCTCAACCCTGCCCCATTGCACCAGGTTGTCTTCCAGGCCTCCATGGAGGTGCGCAGTTCAGTAGTCTATGCCACCTTTATCGTCGCCCTGGTATTCCTGCCGCTGCTCACCATTGGCGGCGTCGCCGGCAAGCTGTTTGCCCCACTGGGTATAGCCTATATCGCCGCCATCATGGCTTCGCTGGTGATTGCTCTCACCATCACACCCGCGCTCTGTTTTCTGCTACTCGGCAACGCTAGCCACCTGAAAACGGAGGATTCTCCAGCCATTCGTCTCATCAAACGCCACTATGTGCGCGGCCTGCGTCATATCGAGCAGCATTACAAGATATTGGTCGGGGTGACCCTGATGCTGATTGCGCTCGGCCTGGGCACCCTGCCGCTATTCAAAACCCAGTTCATTCCCAACCTGCATGAAGGCCACTTCATCATGCACATGACTGCCGTACCCGGTACCTCGGAAAAGGAATCCCTGCGCATCGGCAAGAAAGTTACCGAAGTCCTCATGGGAATCGATGGCATACGCTCCGTAGCCCAGTGGGTAGGCCGCGCTCCCAATGGCGCCGATACTTTCGGCACGCATTACAGCGAATTCGAGATCGAGCTGGCACCCAGACTTTCTGGTCGGAAACAAGAGAGTATCCTGGAAGACATCCGCGAAAAACTCTCAGGCATGGATGATGATGGCCCTGGTTATCCCGGCTTTGTCGGCGTCAATTTCGCCATCAATACCTTCCTCACCGAGCGCATCGAGGAAACCATTTCGGGATATGCCGCTGCGCTCGTAGTCAATATCTTCGGACGCGATCTCGACAGCCTCAACCGCGATGCCGCCGCCATCGCCGCAGCCCTGGCCGATACGCCGGGCGCCACCGATGTCATGATCCAGTCCCCGCCCGGCACGCCACAACTGGTCATCCGGCTGCTGCCAGAAAAACTCCTGCAATTCGGCCTGCACCCCGCCGACGTGCTGGATACCGTGCGCATTGCCTATGAAAGCATGCCAGTCACCCAGGTCTATCACGGCAATCGCGTCATCGGTGTCACTGTCGTGCTTGATCCTAATGTCCGACAAAATATCCAGCAGGTCGGCAAGCTGCCGCTGCGCAACAATGAAGGCCGCATGCTTGAACTCAAGGACGTTGCCGATATCCGCCAGGAAAATGGCCAATCCAAAATCCTGCACCAAGGCGCCAAGCGCATCCAGACCGTCACCGCCAACGTCAAGGAAGGCGACATCCGCGCCTTCTATACGCAAGCGCGCCAGAAAATCAATAGCGAAGTCACCCTTTCCCCCGGCAACTATCTCGCCTTCACCGGCGAAGCACAAGCTGGTAGCGAAGCCAACCAGGAGCTGGCCATACATTCCATGCTCACCTTCGGTGGAGTATTTCTGCTGCTCTATATTGCGCTAGGCAACCTGCGCAACCTGCTGCTCACCCTTTTCAACCTGCCGTTCGCCCTGATCGGCGGTATCCTTGCCGTCATCTTGACAGGCGGTTGGATATCCATCGGCTCCATGGTCGGATTCGTCACCCTGTTCGGCATCACCCTGCGCAACTCCATCATGCTTATCTCGCATTACCAACACCTGATTGACCATGAAGGCCTGCAATGGAATCTGGAAACCGCCATCCGCGGCGCCTCTGAACGCCTGCCATCTATCCTTATGACCGCCCTTGTCACCGGCATCGGGCTCTTGCCGCTGGCGCTGGGCAGCGGCGAGCCAGGACGTGAAATAGAAGGCCCGATGGCCACCATCATCGTCGGCGGCTTGGTCACCTCCACCCTGCTCAATCTGCTCATCATGCCCGCCATCATGTTGCACCTGGGCCGTTTCGAGAAAAGCCCCGCGCCCATGCACAATCCGGTAGCGTGATGGCAAACACCCTCTGTAGAATAAGCGCCATGAAATCAGCATGGCGATGGATATTACTGGGAACATTGTGGACAGCTCCGCTGGCGGCAGCCCCTGCCTCCTGGTACTTATGGCAAAGCAGGCTGGACGGCAAGCTGGTCTGCCTGCAAATCTCTCCCGGTGATGGCTGGACGCTGGTCAAAGGCCCCTTCAAAGACAACAACTGCAGGCATTAGCGCTGCATATCAACACGGGATTCAATTCTTCATGGCTTGGTTCACACTCACCATCGCAGGTCTGCTCGAAGTCGTCTGGGCAATCGGCCTAAAATACAGCGAAGGCTTCACCCGCTTCTGGTCCAGCGTCGGCACCATTATCGCCATGGCATTGAGCGTGGTATTGCTCAGCATAGCCATGCGCGACCTGCCCATGGGCACCGCCTACGCCGTCTGGGTAGGCATAGGCGCAGTGGGCACCGTCATCTTGGGGATTTTCCTCTTCAACGAACCCACCTCCGCCCTGCGCATAATCAGCCTAACCCTCATCATCGCCGGTATTGTCGGCCTCAAGCTGGCATCCAGCTGACTACATGATACTTACTTTACTTGTCATCTCGGCCTTGAACCGGGATCTGGTGAATTAAGTGCCTGCGAAGTAACGCCTGTTAGTGATAAAGCCGTGTAACACTGCTTTATCCTCTCAGCCGCCGCCGTGGCCTTACCCTCTAGAATATTGACCGCTTTCAGCGCGTCATATGCTCGTAGACAATCTCACTGATCTACTGCATTCCTTTTACGCGCTCACCAGATCGTCCGCACATGAGGATAAGCGCGAATCTTGTCATCCGCTGTGATCAGTGGCGCGGCAAGCTTGCGGGCTGTTGCCACAATCATCCGTTCTGCCGAGTCTTTATGAAACTCGCCGGGCAATTCTGTACTTTTTACGGCGATCTCATTATCCACAGGCACAAAATTGATTGCTTCGATCTGCCCCACTACCGACAATCATTGGGATGTCTCCTCTGCAAGGTCAACTTAGCATTTGTCATTCAGGATTTTTCATGGATAAGCCGCTATAATCACCCACTCCTAACAGGCTTATTGGCCACAGATCATGCTGCAGCTTGACGTCAAAACCATTATTTTCCTGGTCGGACTCCTTGCCACAACCACCGGTGTTGTGTTGATGCTGCTTACCTTGACCGGACGTTTCGACCGCTGGCTAAAATATTGGGGAATCAGTAATTTATCCACGGGGGCTGGCATTCTGCTGCTGACTTTCCGCGATATCGTGCCTGATTTCTACAGTGTCGTGGTTGCCAATATGCTAGTCATTTTCGGCTATTTTCTCCTGATGGCCACCACCCGCCGCATGCATCACCGCTCTCTGCGCTGGCGGATGCATTTCCTGTTTCTTGCCCTGTTGGCGGTGCTTTTCCTGTTCATGCAGGACGGCAGCCAATATTATGCTGATCGGGCTGCGCTCAGCGCGCTGGCGTGCGGTTATTACGCGCTGCATATTGCGAAGGTCACCATGATCATTGCGCGTAAAGAGGATATCAGCTCGGCTTATATCGTCACCGGCATCTTCACGCTGACAGCCATTGTATTTGGCATCCGTGTGCTGGCTGGCCTGACCAACCAACTGGGCGGAGATACCATTTTCGCACCCGGCGGCATCAATATGTGGATACTCCTGCTGGCAGCCGTGATGGGGCCATTATGGAATATGTCCATGCTGCTGATGATTATGGAACGCATCAACCGCAGCTGGATTGGCCGCGCCCTCCGTGATCCACTCACTTCCGCGCTCAATCGCGAAGGCCTCAAGGCCGCGGTGGAAAGCAATACCATGCGCCGCTATTCCGACACCCACCCCATCACTGCACTACTATTGGTGGATATTGACCATTTCAAGCAAGTGAATGACACGCTTGGACATGCCTTTGGCGACCACATCCTGCGCAGCTTTGCCAATATCGTTCATCATCAGTTGCGCAGTTCAGACTTGTTTGCGCGACACGGTGGTGATGAATTCGTGATTATCCTGCCCAACAGCAGCGAGAAAGAAGCCAGAGAAGTTGGCGAACGGTTACAGCGGGTATTTGCCCAGACATCAGAAAAATTGTTGAAGCCTCATGGTATTGTCGTCACGCTAAGCATCGGCATTGCTACCTCTCCCAGCAATGAGTTGGCCAAATCGCTGCAATTGCTCATGGAACGAGCCGATTCAGCGCTCTACCAATCCAAGTCCCATGGCCGTAACCGTATCACTTCGGTGCAACTGGCCTGACCCGCTCTTCTAGGCTTATTACACTACCCTGCTACACGCTCAGGGGTGCTAAACGCCATACCCATACCGCGACAGCAATCAAGCCGATCACCAGGCCCAACACTACCCTGCTTAGCTTGGCAACCTGCCTGCGATTACTTTCCACCCGCGCAATCAATTGCTCGTTCTGGTCGGCCAATGTCTTGATCAATTGCGACGATTCCACCATCTGCGTTTGCAGCCGGGCAATCTGCATTTCAAGCGATTGGATGCGCGCATCCCTCTCACTGGTGCTTTCCAGCTCGCTATAAGGTACGTCGTACACTTTCGGCTCTCGGTAATCCTGCTTGCCGGATACGCTCTGCCAAAGTTTCCTCGCGCCATCCGCAATGTCTGGCGCACGGCGTATCACCTCGCCCCAGGGTACATTCTTCAATACAACCGCCAGCCAGGGAGCTGCCATCACTTTTCCTTTCCATTCCGAATACTAATCCACAGATAGCTTCCATGATACAGCCAGGACAATATCCGGCACACTACATCTACATCATGCAGCGACATACTTGCGGGAAATATTGGATAGAAGTGGCAGAAACAAAAAGCCGAGCTTTCGCCCGACTTCGGCAGTAATCAGGTCAATATCAATCCGCCACGCTTTTGGATAACAAATTGATCACCAAAACACCCGCGATGATCAAGCCCATGCCCACCATCGCGGGAAAATCGAGCTTTTGCCCATAGATCACCAAGGCAATCAGCGACACCAGGATAATGCCCAACCCTGACCAGATAGCGTAAGCAATGCCGACCGGAATCACCTTCAATGCCAGCGAGAGAAAATAGAAGGCGACTACATAGCCAATCACCACGATGATGGAAGCGCCAAGCCTGGTAAATCCATCACAAGCTTTCAATGCTGATGTCGCCACCACTTCGCTGACAATGGCGATGGTCAGAAATAGCCAGTTCTGCATACTTTGCTCCTGTTTTTTATTGAGTTTTTACATCAACATTGAATTGCCCCTGTCAGCAAAGTAACAAATAAAGCATGGCGACGCACTACCTCCAAAGGATAAAAATCATCTACTACCATGGCGGTAAACAGGCAAGAAAAAGCCGGGGCAGGCTATGGTTCAATGGCCCCGGCTAAATAAGACGTTCCGGCAAACAATACCGGAGCGTGGCGTATGGCTATTTCATTGCGCCAAACACTTTTTTCAGCAAGCTGCTGGCTTGCCCCATGGGATCTTGGCGAATGGCTTTCTCCTCCTCCGCCATCATGAGATACACGCCATCCAGCGCCTTGTTCGTTACATATTGCTCAAGGTTTGCCTGATCCTTGCTGACCAGGCCGTATTTGCTGCCCATTTCCGCAAACTTGTTGTATTGCTGCGCCAGGTTGACGTTTTCCGTCGCCTTTTTCACGATAGGCAGGAATTTCTCCGCCATGGGGCCAGACGTGGTTTTACGGAAATACTGTGTGGCGGAATCCTGCCCGCCAGTGAGAATATCCTTGGCATCCTGCACGCTCATTTGCTTGACGGAATTGACCAGCAAGGCCTTGGCCTCTGGCACTGCGGCTTCTGCCGCCTGGTTCATCTTGAGCACCAGCTCGTCGGCCTGCTTGCCCATGCCAAACATGCGCATGGCTTTTTCAGCTTTTTGCATGGATTCAGGCAAGGGAATCTTGACCTTGGGGTTATTGAGATACCCGCCGGCTTGGCCTAGCTGGCTCACTGCATGCTCAGCGCCCTGCGTCAACGCTTGTTTGAGCCCCTGGCTGGCGTCGGCATTACTGAGGCTGCTTAAATCCAGCGCAGAAGCATGGCTGGAAAATAAGAGGATGGATAGGATTGTGACAAGGCGGCGCATGGCTCCTCCGGTAGATATTGAAGTAGGTTTATTCTACTCGTATTACCTGGCCATGCGCACAGCCTCTTTGATTACTCCTCCACAGGCTTGACGTGCCAGATCTTCTTGACGTATTCGCCTATGGTGCGGTCACTGGAGAATTTACCGATACGCGCCACGTTGAGAATGGCGCGGCGGCTCCACTCCTCTTCATTCCTGAAGAGTTTTCCTACTATATCCTGGGTTTCAATATAGCTCGCATAATCTGCCAACAGCATGTATTGATCCCCCTTGTCGAGCAGGGCCTCGCCAATGGCGCGATAACGCTCAGGCTCGTCCACAGAGAAAAAGCCGTTGGTAATCATATCCAATGCCTGCTTCAACTCGGCATTACTGTTGTAGTAATCCCGTGGGTTGTAGTGGTTGGCTTTCAGCTCTGTCACTTGCTCGGTGGTCAAGCCGAAAATGAAGATATTCTCGGCCCCGACTTCTTCGCGGATTTCCACATTGGCTCCGTCCAGCGTGCCTATGGTCAACGCGCCGTTGAGCGCCATTTTCATGTTGCCGGTGCCGGAAGCTTCCGTGCCAGCAGTGGAAATCTGCTCGGATAGATCGCTGCCTGGAAACAACAACTCAGCCGCCGATACCTCATAGTTGGGATAGAACACCACCTTGAGCTTGTCGCCAATGGCGGGGTCTTCATTGACGATGGAAGCCACGTCATTGATCAGGCGGATGATCTGCTTGGCCAGCCAGTAGCCTGGCGCTGCCTTACCGCCGAAAATCATGACGCGCGGTGTCAAATCCCTGGCCTGGCCGCTACGAATGCGGTTGTACTGCGTCACGATATGCAGCACGTTCAGCAACTGGCGCTTGTATTCGTGGATACGCTTGATCTGAACATCGAACAAGGCGGCCGGGTTCAGCTTGATGCCGGTCAAATGCTCAATCCGGTTGGCAAGCCGCTCCTTGTTGGCATGCTTGATGTCGCGGAATGCCTTGCGGAAATCTGCATCATCCGCCAAAGGCTCCAATGCGCGTAACTTGCTTAGGTCATAATGGAAATCCCTGCCGATCACGCTTTCCAGCAGGCTGGTCAGGCCAGGGTTGCACTGGTTGAGCCAGCGGCGCGGCGTAATGCCATTGGTGATATTGATAAAACGCTTGGGGAAGATGCGGTTGAAATCCGCAAACAGGGTGCTACGCAACAATTCACTATGCAAGGCAGCCACCCCATTCACGGTATGGCTGCCCACGACGGCAAGGTGCGCCATGCGCACACGGCGGCCCTGGTCCTCATCAATAATGGAAACACGCTTGAGCAACTCGGTTTCTCCGGGGAACTTGTGGTTCACCATTTGCAGGAATTCAAAGTTGATGCGGTAGATAATGGCAAGATGGCGCGGCAACAACTTCTCGAACATTTCCACCGACCAGGTTTCCAGCGCCTCCGGCATCAAGGTATGGTTGGTATAGGCAAACACCTTGCCACTGATGACCCAGGCCTTGTTCCAAGCCAGATGGTGCACGTCCACCAATTGATACATCAGTTCGGCCACTGCAATCGCAGGGTGGGTATCGTTGAGCTGGATCGCCACTTTTTCCGGCAGCATGTTCCAGTCGTCATGCTTGGCGAGGAAGCGGCGGAGAATGTCCTGGATGGAGGCGGAAACAAAGAAATACTGTTGCTTCAGCCGCAGCTCGCGGCCCAGCATGGAGGTGTCGTTGGGATACAATACCTTGGAAATATTTTCATAGGCGTTGCGCTCCTCAACCGCTTTTTCGTAATTGCCGTCATTGAAATGCGCAAGGTCGAATTCACGTGTCGCCTTCGCCGACCACAGGCGCAGGGTATTCACGGTTTCCGTGTCATAGCCGGGCACCGGCATATCATAAGCAACTGCCAACACGGTTTCGGCATCCACCCAATGCGACTCCGTGCCTTTCGCAGTCGGAAATTCAATCACGCGGCCATAGAAACGAATGGGATACTGACTTTCAGGACGCTGGAATTCCCAGAGATTGCCGTATCGCAGCCAGTTATCAGGATTTTCCACCTGCTGCCCCTGGCTGATGGATTGGCGGAACATACCGTATTCATAGCGAATGCCATAACCTGCCCCTGGAATATCCATACTTGCCATGGAATCCAGGAAACATGCTGCCAGCCGCCCAAGGCCACCGTTGCCCAATGCAGCATCATTTTCCAGCTCCACTACATCTTCCAGCTTGTGGCCCAGGCTCTTCAGGCCTTCTTTTATCTCTCCCTCAATACCCAGGTTCAGCGCCGCGTTCTGCAACATACGTCCGATCAGGAACTCCAGTGAAAGGTAATACACCCGCTTGGGATCTTTCGCATTATAGGATTCGGCCGTCTTGACCCAACGCTCAACCACATGGTCGCGCACGGTATATCCAGTCGCCACGTACCAATCGCGCGGCGTGGATGCTTCTGTGGTCTTGAACGCAGAGAAAATCAGGTGATTCTGCAATGCCTGGGAAATTGTGGTTTTTTCAGTGGTAATCGCAGGTGTGGAAGGCTGAAGATTTTTTGGTTCTTTTGCGGCAGTCATGGATGTCTTTCCAGATGAGTTTACAAAATATCACCTGCTGGTCTGCATATAGCAACTGATCATGGACAGCTGACACACGCTTCTGAAGCGGCCTGACTTTATTAACCTTAATATTGACTTCAGTCGGCAGTAATCAGGCCTACTTCAGGAATGAACTCATGCGTAGAAATGCGTTCAACGCGATGATAACAAGTGAAACTTTTGACAAGACTACAATAGTAAAAAAAGTTTGAACAGCCTCAACATACAACCTTACCGCTGCGCCATTAAAGAAAAAGCCGGGAATTCCCGGCTTTTTTATCATTTACTTGAAAATTAGCTTATTTTGGCGAAGGATCACTGACAAATCCCAATTTCTGCACACCAGCATTCTGTGCATGCGCCATCACATCAGCCAATATTTGGTAGCGTGTATCCTTGTCTGCACGGATATGCAGCTCTGGTTGGGGTTCCTTGCTGGCCACTTCGTTCAGTTTCATGCCCATCTCGTCCAAAGTCACGATCTGGTCATTCCAATACATAACGCCAGCACCATCAATCGCCACATCAATAATATCCGGCTTTTCCGGAGAAGGCTGGCTGGTAGCCTGTGGCAGGTCAATCTTTACTGCATGAGTCAGCAAGGGTGCGGTAATAATGAAAATCACCAGCAACACCAGCATCACATCCACGAGCGGCGTGGTATTGATTTCGGACATGGGGCGGCTATTGCTCTCCCCGCCACCAATCCCGCCTCCAGCCATCATGCCGTCACCTCTTTCAGCTTGGCGCCAGTACGCACAGCCGCTGCGCCAGGCGTCGTCTTGCTGCTGGGATTCAACGGCGCGCCGGTTGTCAGCAGGATATGCAGGTCATTAGCAAATGCTTCCACTTCGCCCAGGATCAAACGATTACGGCGCACCAGCGCGTTATAGGCCAATACCGCAGGAATCGCCACAGCCAGGCCCAATGCTGTCATGATCAATGCTTCACCCACTGGGCCTGCCACCTTGTCCAAGGTCGCCTGGCCGCTTTGACTGATACTCGCCAAGGCGTGGTAAATCCCCCACACCGTGCCGAACAAGCCGACAAAAGGCGCCACGCTGCCAACCGAGGCCAGTGTGGTCAGGCCATAATCCAAGCGCTCGCTTTCCATCGATATCTGGCGGCGCATGGCGCGGGCGATGAATTCATCCTTGTTGCAGGCATCCTCGACATGATTGGCTACATGCATATGGTGGTGCTCAGCGGCATCCACAGCCTGGTTGGCAATGCGCGAGACAATCGTCTCACCGTTATGGTGGCGCAAGCCTGCTTCTATGGAAGGCGCTTGCCAGAAATAGTTGCTGTATTCACGGTTGGCGCTGCGCAGGGTCAAGGCCTGATAAAACTTGATGACCATGAGATACCAGCTTGCCACCGACATGAAGACAAGCACGACTGCCACCAGGATAGAAACCGGCCCGCCATCCAGAATGAAATCCAGGCTGTTAAATTCGTATGCATTTTCCATATTGCATTGATCCTAATTTAGTAAAGAGTATGGCTGATTTTGTTGAATTTTTAATCTGAAAGACTAAACCTGAACGGCGCGATCACGGTCACCCTCATTGGTTTGTTATCACGCATGTAGGGGTTGAAACGACATTTCTTTGCCGCCTCCAGAGCAGCCTTATCCAGCCGGTCAAAACCGCTGCTTTTCTCAAGCTGGATTGTTTCCGGCATCCCTGTCTCAGAAACATTAATACGTAGCAAGGCAACTCCCTGCTCGCCCAATCTTTTGGACATGGCAGGATAGGTTGGCATCTCTTGATGCCTATAGGACACGCCACTGATCGGCACTTCCAGGATAGCCTGCTCTTTGGGTTCCGGGCGAGGTGCTGGCGCGACCTTCTCCGCCTCTACCGGCGCACCCTGTACTGGTGCTTGCGCGGGAACTTGCGGGGCGGCTTGCGATGGTTGTAGTTCAATCTCTGCTTCCACCGTTTCCTCCACAACAGGCTCCACCGGCTTTGGCGCTTCTATCGGTACCGGTTTATCCACTACCTTGGGTACTGGTTTGGGCTTTGGTTTGGGCTTTGGTTGAGGCTTGGGCTCAGGCGGTTTCGGCTGTGGCGGCGGCTCTACAATGGGCACTTCCGGCACAGGCTCTGGGCTTTTTACCAAGCTCACCATGATCGGCGGAGCGGCTTCCTTCTCTGGCGGGATTTCCCTGGTAGAAGCTACAACCAGGAAAGCAAACACCACGCCATGGATAGCGATAGTCGTTACCAAGCCCTTGATGGAAAAATCCTGCTTCCCCGGTTCACGCGAAATCCGCTTGGGGACTAAACTGCGAGTTGATTGATGAATCAATGGCGCCTCAACAAATTGCTCTGTTGCAAGGCGTGCTAGTGAAAACTCAATGGACATTATTGGTGCTGGTTGTCAATTGATGATGGGATTGATTGGCGCTGTATATTGCCAGCCGCGCCGCGGCTTCCTGAATCATTTCGGCCACTGAATGAAACGCATGATTTTCCAGGCGCAAACTCATCGCGCCTATCTCAATCTCTGCAACATTGCATTTCTCGCAGTACACAACCCTGCACCCTTCACCCCCAGCAAGCACTACACGCTTACAATCATTTACTGTTTTCATCATCTCGCTCTATTCGAGGTTGGAGTAACGATGCAAGGCCACCCCTGCACAAGAGCGAAAAATGATAACTATTCTCATATATACCGTCAAGAATAATTCGCATTCTAGCAGCTAATTGCACCCTATTTTCATTATTTTTCACTCTCTGCCTGCTTGAATCAGATTAACAACAAAAATAAAAAAGGCCGCAAATGCGGCCTTTTCTGCTGAATTCCCGGGGGAATTACAGGCGGTTGGCGTAGTATTCAACCACTTGTTGCACATCAATTGGGAATGGTACGTCTTCAGCTGCAGGCAAGTGAGCCACCTTGGCTTGCTGAGGCTGTTCAGCCCAGGACAGCCACTCAGGGCGAACCAGCGGCATGTTGGCCAAAGTTTCCACAACGATAGGGAGCTTGGTGCTACTGGACTTCAGGGAAATCTCATCACCCACGCGCAGGCGGATGGATGGAATGTTCACAGACTTACCGTTCAGCAATACGTGACGGTGGGAAACCAGTTGGCGAGCAGCAGCAATCGTCGGTGCGAAACCAGCGCGGAATACGACGTTGTCCAGGCGGCGCTCCAGGAGTTGCAGCAATGTTTCGCCGGTAGGAGACTTGCCCTTACGCGCATCCACCATCAGGCGGCGCAGTTGCTTTTCGGACAGACCGTAGTTGAAGCGCAGTTTTTGCTTTTCTTGCAGCTTGACGCCAAAGTCAGACTTCTTGCGGCGTGTGTTCTTGGCGCCATGTTGGCCAGGAGGGGTTGGGCGAGCCTCAATGCTCTTGCGGGACAAGCCAGGCAGATCAATACCAAGTGCGCGCATTACTTTAAGACGTGGGCCGGTGAATCTAGACATTCTTTAAACTCCTTCAATAGTTGGATTGATCAGGCTGACCTGACACATAGCTTCCTGCATCCCGGCAATCAATTCGGGATGGATAGCTCGACGCTATCACCACACCACAAGGCATGGCATACCTGCAATTACAAACTTCGCGCATTGCCCATGGCTTTACACGAAGCGGCGGATTATACAATAAAAAACCGTCATTGACCAAACATCAATGACGGTTCCGAGTAACTGCCACTTTACCCAAGAACAGCTAACCAAACACTCAAGCAAGCATGGCGTTCACGCGGCGCACAAAGGCAGCCGGGTCTTCCAGTTGCCCGCCCTCGGCCAGTAATGCCTGGTCAAACAGAAGATGCGCCCAGTCGGCAAACTTCGCTTCATCTTCCACCGCCTTCAAGCGCTGCACGATACTGTGGTCTGGGTTGATCTCCAGTGTCGGCTTGTTGTCAGGGGTTTTCTGACCCGCCGCCTTGAGCAAGCGCTCCAGGTTACCCGAGAGGTCATGCTCGCCTGCCACCAGGCAGGCTGGTGAATCGGTAAGGCGGTGCGTTACACGCACTTCCTTCACACTGTCACCCAAGGTAGTTTGAATACGCTCAACCAGGGATTTGTATTCGTCCTCGGTTTTCTTCTGCTGCTCTTTTTCCGCTTCGTCTTCCAGCTTGCCCAGGTCGAGGTCGCCCTTGGCCACGGATTGCAGCTTCTTGCCGTCGAACTCGGTCAGGCTGCTCAGCATCCACTCGTCCACACGGTCGGATAGCAGCAGCACCTCGATGCCCTTCTTGCGGAAGATTTCCAGGTGCGGGCTATGCTGCGCTGCGGCAAAGGTATCAGCGGTAATATAGTAAATCGCTTCCTGACCTTCCTTCATGCGGCTGATGTAATCCTTGAAGGACACTACCTGCTCAGCATTATCAGCATGTGTACTGGCAAAACGCAGCAGGCTGGCGATTCGTTCCTTGTTGGCAAAATCCTCGCCCGGGCCTTCCTTGAGCACACGGCCAAATTCGTTCCAGAAACCGGCATATTCCTCTGACTTGTTCTCGGCCAGGTCTTCCAGCATACCCAAGACCCGCTTCACGGAACCGGTCTTGATCGCGTCGATATCCTTGGAATGCTGGAGGATTTCGCGCGATACGTTCAATGGCAGGTCGGCGCTGTCGATCACGCCACGCACGAAGCGCAGGTATTGCGGCATGAGCTGTTCGGCGTCATCCATGATGAAGACGCGTTTCACATAGAGTTTGATGCCATGCTGGCGGTCGCGGTCATAGAGGTCGAACGGCGCCTTGGCGGGGATATAGAGCAGGGAAATATATTCCTGCTTGCCTTCCACACGGTTATGGCTCCAGGTCAGCGGGTTCTCGAAATCATGAGAAACGTGCTTGTAGAACTCCTGGTATTCCTCTTCTGTGATGTCGTTCTTGCTGCGCGCCCACAATGCAGATGCGCGGTTGACGGTCTCGTCCTCATCCGTCGGCACCTGCTCGCCATCCTTCCATTCGGATTTCTTCATGACGATGGGCAGGGTGATATGGTCGGAATACTTGCGGATGATGGACTTGAGCTTCCAGTCGTTGAGGAATTCATCCTCGCCCTCGCGCAGGTGCAGGATGATATCCGTGCCACGGCTTGCCTTCTCGGCAGGCTCCAGCGTGTAATCTCCTTCGCCGGTGGATTCCCAGCGTACCGCTTCGCTGCTGCCCGCACGGCGGGTAATCAATGTCACCCTGTCTGCAATGATGAAGGCGGAATAGAAACCGACGCCAAACTGGCCAATCAGGTTGGCATCCTTGGCCTGGTCGCCGGTCAATGACTGGAAAAATTCCTTGGTGCCGGACTTGGCAATGGTACCAATATGGTTGATCACCTCTTCGCGGCTCATGCCGATGCCATTATCGGAAATGGTGACGGTGCGGGCTTCCTTGTCGAAACTGACGCGGATCTTCAGTTCGCTGTCGTTTTCATACAGGCTGTTATTCGCCAACGCCTCAAAGCGCAGTTTGTCGGAAGCGTCGCTGGCGTTGGAAATCAGCTCGCGCAGCACAATTTCCTTGTTGCTGTAGAGCGAGTGGATCATCAGTTGCAAAAGCTGTTTGACTTCGGCCTGGAAGCCCAGGGTTTCCTTGTGTAGCGTCTCTGAGGACATCTTGCTGACTCCGGTATGAGGTTAAATAACAATGACCGCTATATGGTGCCAGGGATGCAAATTTCAAGCGCTTCACCTGCATAGACATTATTTGGGGATAAAATACGTAAAAAAATCACCCACAATAGATTGTGCGGCGGCATCCAGAAAAAGACTAATATTTTGCCGTTGCCTACGGGAATTCCAATCTTGAAGCGCCTTACCCTCAATATCAGCCTGTCTTTTCTCGCTATGTCCGGCCTCAGCCATGCCGATGAGCCATCTGCCCCGCAGGAAAAGCAGATGCAGGAGCTGGAAATCACCAGCGTCACGGCCAGGCGCAGATTGGAAAAAGAACAGGATGTTTCCGCCAGCATATCGGTGATCAAGGGAGAACAACTCGAAGCCAGCAGGATTTACCAGGTGCAGGACCTCCCGCAGCTCATGCCCAACCTCACGGCGCAATTCCTGCAGCCACGCCAATCCAGCATCGCCATTCGCGGCATAGGCAACAACCCGGCCAACGAGGGGTTGGAAGGCAGTGCTGGCCTGTATATCGACAATGTGTTTCTTGGCCGTCCTGGCCTGGCGGTATTCGACCTGTTGGATATAGAACAACTCGACCTGCTGAGAGGCCCCCAGGGCACCCTGTTCGGCAAGAACACCACGGCGGGCGTGCTCAACATTACTACCCGAAAACCGGTTTTCAAGGATGAAGCCAGCGCGGAAATCAGCTTCGGCGCGCGTGACTATGCGCAATACAAGGCCATGCTGAACCAGGCCATCAACGATGCAGCCGCCTTTCGCATTGCCGCCTACAAGACCCATGACGATGGCTGGGTGAAGAACACTTATGACGGCAAACACTTGAACGAAATCAACCGGACAGGCGTGCGAGGCCAGATGCTGCTCAAGCCCAGCGAAAATTTCAGCGTACGGCTGATCGCCGAGCATCACGAGGAGGATTCCAGCACTGGCAGCCTGGTGCCTTATCGTTATGGGCCGTGGACGCCAAACGCCTATATTCCGCTGGCAACATTCCCGTTTATCGCTGAGAACCCTGCTGCCTATCTGCCCGCAGGCACGCCGGGCTCCAACGCTACCGATGCCCTTACCCATGCCAATAGCCTTGGAGCCAGTAACCGTAACTACAACCCCAAGGATTACAAGGTCACGCTGAACAGTAGGCAGCGCGTGCATACCCAACAGGATGCCCTATCGGCCGAAGCCAACTGGGATCTGAATGGTTATACCCTCACCTCGATCACAGCCTGGCGCCATTGGGAATTCAAGCCGCACAATGACATGGATCGCACGGACTTGAATGCCATCACCGGCGGGGCCAATGTCACGCATAAGCAGTATTCGCAGGAGATCAGGCTGGCATCGCCCTTGAGCGACCGGTTCGATTACGTAGTCGGCGCTTATTATTACTATCAGGATGTCGGCAACCATGAAACCTACGTGACGGGTCCGGATGCATTCTTGCTCAGCACGATTTATCCTAATAACTCCAGCCTGGCAGGGCGCGGCTACGCCAAGACCAGCAGCTATGCCCTGTTTGGCCAGGGCAGCCTGCACCTCACCGACCGTCTGGATCTGACAGCGGGACTGCGCTACACCCTGGAAAAGAAGCAGGCACGCGTGGTTCAGGACCAAATCATCCCGGCACTGCCTATCCCCAACCCGCTGCTATCGTTCTACGACACCGGGGTTCAACGCAAAACTGATGAAAGCATTTCCACCCTGCTCACTGCGAGTTACCGGATTACAGAAAATGTGCTGGGCTATGCGACATTCGCCTCCAGCGAGAAATCCGGCGGATTCAATATCAATGGTATCGCCTCGCCCGGCGCCGTGCTGGGAACGGATGCCCTGGATATCGCTCCGGAAAAAGCCAGAAACCTGGAATTCGGCATCAAGTCCAGTTGGCTGGATCAGCGCCTGGTCGCCAACACCAGCCTGTTCCTCACCAAGGTCGAGGATTACCAGGCCGCCACCAACACCGCCATCCAGAACACCTACACCGGCCTGCTCACCAATGTTGGCGACATCACCAGCAAGGGCGTGGAACTGGATATCCGCGGCCAGGTGAATTCCCACCTGCAATTGAACTTCAGCGGTGCCTATACCGATGCGCGTTTTGACCGCGGCACGGCCCCCACGCCTGCCGAAGAGTTCAACGGGCCGGGCGGCACCATAGACAGCGGTTATGGCAAGGGCGTACGCAGCATTGCCGGCAACCACGTCAACGGCGCGGCACGTTGGGCTTTCGCTACCGGCGCGCTATTGCGCTGGAATCCGGCGGACAATGTGGAGCATTACACCTCGATGCAATACAACTGGCGTTCGGAGACCTATGCCGATATCAATAACTCCAGCTATTCGAAAATTGCCGGCTACGGCATCCTCAACCTTAGCAGCGGCTTACGCATGCAGCATGGCCGCCATCAGTGGGATATATCGCTCTGGGCGCGCAACGTGCTGGACAAGCGTTACTTCCTCGGGCTTTCCAATACCGGCAGCAATGCCTACGCGGCTTCCGCCGGCCAGCCCCGCACCGTGGGCGTCTCGCTGCGGTACGATTTTTAAGTGACTGGCTTTTCACTGGAAAACTTGATTAGTTGAAACTGAAAGGAGACTGCAATGGCAACAATCGTGGTCAACAAGCTGGCTGAGCAATTGTTTGAAGTGCAGATTGAAGCAGCCTCATCCACCGTGCACCGGGTAACCGTCACGCCGGAATATGCTCACCATCTTAGCCAGGGGCAGTTTGACGCCCAGGAGCTGGTGCGGCGCTCCTTTGAATTTCTCCTGCTGCGGGAACCCAACACCAGTATCCTGCGCAGCTTCGATCTTTCGGTGATTTCGCGCTATTTTCCCGAATTCGAGCGCGCGATCGCCCAATCAGCAAAATAGCTCTGGATTTACTCTGCCAGCAATATCTTGAGCACTTCCGCGGCCGCCATCATGCCGCAGGATGCGGTGACTGCCACCGACGAGCCGTAACCAGCGCAATTCAGGCCTGTGATTGCTTCGGTATCCGTACCGCAAGCGGCTTCTGGCTGTCGCAGAGGCTCATCTGAATAGACACAGGCAATACCGAATTTCTGCAGCTTCTTTTTGCTGCCGGGCTTGTTGCCGTCCAGCCCTTTCGGGAATCCATGGTCGCGGCGCAACTGGTTGCGTACTTTTGCCAATAGCCTGTCGCCATGAACTTCCGCCAGGTCCGCCACCTTGATGCGCGCAGGATCGATACGTCCACCTGCACCACCCGCCATCACCAGCGGAATACGGTGCCGACGACACCAGGCAGCCAGCGCCACCTTGGCGCGTGCATCATCAATGGCATCCAGCACCACGTCATATGGCCGACTCAATAGCGCGTCAAGGTTATCAGGAGTAATGAAATCTTCCACTTCCCGCACTTCTGCCAGCGGGTTGATCGCCTGCACCCGCGCGGCCATTGCCGTCACTTTTGCCATGCCAAAATTGCCCTCCAGCGCATGCGACTGGCGATTGACATTCGATTCGGCAATATTGTCCAGGTCCACCAAAGTCAGCTTGCCCACCGCACTGCGCGCCAACGCCTCCACAGCCCAGGAACCCACGCCCCCCATGCCGATCACGCATACATGGGCCTGCTGAAAACGCTCCAGCGCCGCTGCTCCATATAATCTGCGCACGCCGCCAAAACGACGCTCGAAGTCGATGTGCTGATGCTCAGTGCTCATTCAACGGCTCATCACACTCGGCTGCACGAATCTGGCGCTGGTATTCATCTAGCCGGTGAATGGCGCAATGATTCTTTTCTACTGTGTCAGCAATGCGGGAAAGTTGATCGAGATATTGCTGCATGGCATCGCAATACAATGCATTGGCATCGACCTCAGCCTGCACTTTCCCTTCCAGCGCCTGCAGCTCGCTCAATGCCGCCTTGCAGGCATCTTCCTGGAACGGGTTGCGCGCCTGTTTGGGAGGGGGACTACACACCGCCTTGGCGAGATGCTGCGCCGTGGCTGATTTGCTGACAGGAGCGTAAGGTTGCGGAGTATCGAACAATGATTCGGTCTTGCCGTTACGCACGCGCTGCGCCTGCAATACCCTGAACGTCTGTTGCGCGCAGTCGAATTGCAGGGTGCTCAGCGTCTGCTCGTTCTTGTTGAATGGCTTGACTCGGGTATTGACCGTGAATATCGTGCTTGAGTCCAACCCGTTGGAAGATGTATGCAGCGAAGCACGGTCAAGCGCGACCTCACCTGTATTGCTGTTGCTGACCACTTCCCATTGTGGCGGCCTGGCTACCTGCGGCGCTTGCGCGCAGTAGCGTTGCTGCAACAGGTCCGGCAAGGAGCCTGGGCTGATGACCTCTTCAGCGCGGGGCGCATCAAACCTGACCACCTGCTTGCCATCCTTTAACTGGACACCTTTCAGGTAGCTGAAGCGGTGCGTTTTGCAATCCACCTGCAATGTCGTGATCCAGACACTGGCATCCGCCTGGTCGACCCTGGTCTGCGCGCTAAATAAATGTCCGGCAGGCTGCCGCACCACGCTGGCATGATCAACATAATGCTTGCCAGCGCTGCTTTCACCTGCCAATTCCCACTGCTCGGCATTCGCCGAAAATCCCGCAATCAGCAGGATCAAACTTAATACAACACGCATTGCTCAGTCTTTTTCCAGCACCACAAAGGCAGCAGCAAGCATTTTCTCATCGCTGATGGAAAGGTGCAGCCTGCTCACCCCTTTTTCCTCCAGCCATTGCTGCAACACAGGCGCCAACTGCAATTCCGGCTTGCCCAGCGCGTCATGCCCGACCCCGATATTGCCGAAGCTGGCCGCGCCGCGGATGCCGGTCCCCAGCGCCTTGGCAAAGGCTTCCTTGGCCGCGAAGCGTTTGGCGAGGAACCTGGCCTTGACGTGGCTGGCCTGGTATTCCGCCCATTCCACGTCATTGAGGATACGCTGGGCGAAGACATCGCCAAAGCGATGGAGAGATTCTTCTATGCGCACAACCTCGACAATATCGGTGCCTATCCCGTAAATCATGGCTGGCAGCTTAGTTCGACTTCTGCACGATCAAGGCCTTCATCTCGCGCACTGCGTATTCCCACCCTACGAACAGGGCATGCGCCACGATGGCGTGGCCAATGTTGAGTTCCTCGATGCCCGGAATTGCAACGATTTCATGCACGTTGTGGATATTGAGGCCATGCCCGGCATTGACAGTCAAACCAAGCGACAGACCATGGTCCACCGCCATGCGGATGCGCTGCAGCTCGGTGAGCTTCTCGGTAGTGGTTTCCGCTTCCGCGAATGCGCCGGTGTGTATCTCAATCACCGGTGCACCTGCTGCCTTGGCAGCTTCCACCTGCTCCAGATCCGGCCCGATGAACAGGGAAACGCGGATACCGGCATCGGCCAGCGTTTTGCAGGCGGCCCTGACTGTGCCCAAATTGCCAGCCACATCCAGTCCGCCCTCAGTCGTACGTTCCTCACGGCGCTCGGGCACCAGGCAAACATCCTGTGGCTTGACCTTGAGCGCGATACCGACCATTTCATCGGTCACCGCCATTTCCAGGTTCATCTTGGTTTGCAGCAACGGGCGCAAGGCAAATACATCGGCATCCTGAATATGGCGCCTATCCTCGCGCAAATGGATGGTGATACTGTCCGCCCCTGCCTCTTCCGCCCGCAAGGCAGCCTGCACCACGCTGGGATATTGGGTGCCGCGCGCCTGGCGCAGGGTGGCTACATGATCGATATTGACGCCTAGCTTCATAATGCCTGTAGATCCATGAGTAATTGTCGGGTATGCAAGGGTTTGTCGTTCAGATAATGCGCCAGCAGGAGCCGCATCAACTGCTTGCTCTGCTGCTGGGTTAACGGGTCGCTGTAATGATCCTGAGCCATGTCGAGCAAGGTCTTGCCGGTTAATTGTACGCTATTTGCCTGTGGCACATGTCCGCTCGCACGCATTGCGCCATGCTCCACAGCGTAAGAATACACCTGTCCAATCTGCACATCATTACCCTCAGCATCATGCTGCAACGGCACCGCATAACCCAGTTCCTGCAACAGTTTCAATTCGAAACGGCGCAGGGTGGTTGCTGGCGGCACCTGTTCCTGGGCAAGGATGCGCAAAGTCTGCCCATAGTAATCAAACAAGGCATCATGCCCATCCTCACGCGGCAGCAGGCGTAACAGCAGCTCATTGAGATAAAAGCCGCACATCAGCGCTTCGCCGCGTAACAACAGCAACCCGGAACCCCATTCCATACTGTGCAGGTTCTTGAGTTCCGCCTTGCCAGACCAAGTCGCCTGCAAGGGCTGGAAAGCCTGCAGCATACCGCGCATGGCCGAACGCGGACGGCGCGCGCCCTTGGCGACAGCAGCTACTCGCCCGAATTCGCGGCTGAACAGCTCGACGACCAGGCTGGTTTCCTTGAAGGGATAAGTGTGCAGCACGAAAACTGGCTGGTTGTCTTGGCGATAAATGGTAACGGCCATGAGTGACTGTCAGGTATCAACGATAAAGGTCAATCGCGTTTTATAGCATTGAATGAAAAGTGGTCTGAGAATTTACCATACACCCCAACCCCAACTCAGACGCAGCTTGCGTGCTGAGGCAAAGACAAGGCGGAACGGCGCAGACAATACACCAAGTACGGCAAGCCGAGGCAACGCAGTATTTGCCTCAGCACGCAAGCTGCGTAATTAGTAGCCCAGGGACTTGAGGGCTCGTTCATCATCGGCCCAGCCACCCTTGACCTTGACCCAGGTTTCCAGCCAGATTTTGCCGCCGAACAGCTTTTCCATATCCTGCCGCGCCTCGGTGGAGATACGCTTGAGCTTTTCACCGCCCTTGCCGATCAGCATGGGCTTCTGGCTTTCCTTATCCACGATGATGGCGGCATGAATGCGGCGCAGATTACCTTCCTGCTCGAATTTCTCGATTTCTACAGCCACGGAGTAAGGCACTTCGTCGCCAAGCAGACGGAAAACCTTTTCGCGCAGCAGTTCAGCGGCGAGAAAACGCTCGTTACGGTCGGTCAGTTCATCTTCACCATAGATCGCTTCCTGCTCCGGCAGTTGCTCGCGCACCGCAGCCAGCAACTGATCAAGATTGAGATTACGCTTGGCACTGACCGGGATAATGCCGGTAAAGCTGAACTCCTGGCTAAAGGTCTCAATCAACGGCAGCAGTTGCGCCTTATCTTCCATCAGGTCGGCCTTGTTGATGACCAGAAATACCGGCTGGTTTCTCGGCAGCAAGCTCAGCACCTTGCGGTCGGCATCGCCCAGCTTGCTCGGCTCTACCACGAACAGCACCACGTCCACCTCGCTCAACACTTGGGTAACAGTGCGATTCAGCGTGCGGTTCAGCGCATTGATATGTTTCTGCTGAAAGCCCGGCGTATCTACAAACAGGTATTGGGTATCATCCGTGGTATGAATACCCAGCAAGCGATAGCGTGTCGTCTGCGCCTTGCGCGAGGTGATGCTGAGCTTGAGTCCCAGAATATGGTTGAGCAAGGTGGATTTGCCCACGTTGGGGCGCCCGACAATGGCGACAGTGCCGCAGCGGAATGCGTTATGTGAAGTCATTTTTTTCCTTTTTCGAGCAATTGCTCGTAGGCAAACTGGGCGGCCTGTTGCTCACCCGCACGGCGGCTGGAACCCTTGCCCTCAGTCGTGATCTGGAACTTGGCAATATGGCATCTGACATGAAAAATCTGGCAATGTGCCTCGCCCTCGGTGGCCAGCACCGTATATTCCGGCAGGTCTATCTTACGGCCCTGTAAAAACTCCTGCAGCAAAGACTTGGCATCCTTGCCGATAGCTTTGGGGTCTATGCTTTCCAGCCGCGGCAGGAACAAGCGTTTCACCAGCGCTTCGGCAGCCGGATAGCCGCCATCGAGGAAAACCGCGCCGATAATGGCCTCCATGGCATCAGCCAGCACCGATGGCCGGCGCCAGCCGCCGCTCTTGAGCTCGCCTTCACCCAGCCGCAGAAATTCGCCTACATCCAGGCTGGCCGCCACTTCACTCAAGGTCTGCTCCTTGACCAGCTGGGCGCGCAAACGGCTGAGATCGCCTTCCGGCAGTTTGGGAAAGCGCTGGTATAGCTGATGGGCAATGAGGAAATTCAGTACGCCATCGCCAAGAAACTCCAGGCGTTCGTTATTACCGACAGAATGGCTACGGTGCGTCAAGGCTTGCGTCAGCAGCTGCTTGTCCTTGAAATCATAAGCAAGCTGCCGCACCAGGCTATTCTGGCTCATGACGACAACCTGGAAATAAGGGAAACAAGGCCCGTGCATGATGATGCACAGACCCAGCGGAACAACAGGCCATCAACGGACATTGTCGGTTGAAGCCTCGAAATCGAGTAATACACTGACATTGGAGAACAAGGGCACTACCACCTGGTAATCAACGGAAAGCACGGTCTTGCCGTTTTCGTCGCGCAGGAAGGCAAGGTCTTTTGCACCGATACTGCGGATATCGTCAATGGTCGCGCTCTTCTGGAAAGCGCTGATCATGTCTGCCTTGCTCATGCTGGAAAATGCCGGATCATGGGCAATGCGGGCTATTGCCTTTTTCACGGAAAAATACTCGATATAAGAAGGCGCCAGCTTCATCGCCAGCATTGCGAAAAACAGACCAACCGCAATCACGACGACAAGACTCAGGAATGTCAGACCTTGCTGTTTTTTCATGCCGGCTCCCCTTTATTTAATCTTGGTGCCAATTCTGCCAAAGTCATCAAAATTCCACCAGATCAAAAATGCCTTGCCCACGAGGTTATCCTCGGGCACAAAACCCCAGACACGGCTATCCTTACTGTTATCACGGTTGTCACCCATGGCGAAATAATGACCTGGCGGCACTTCCACCTCACCATCGAATGCCATGCCATTTTCTTCGATGAGGATGTTGTGTTGCTCATCTCCCAGCTTTTCGTTGTAACGCTTGGTAACAATCATATTGAGGCCGGAACCGACATATTTGTAGTCATCGACATACTCGGTCGGCACCGCCTGTCCATTTACATAGAGGCGCTTGTTGCGATAGGCGATCTGATCACCCGGCACGCCCACGACACGCTTGATATAGTCGATGGAAGGATCAGGCGGGTAATGGAAAACGAATACATCGCCACGCTGCGGATGACCAACTTCAAAAAAGGTATGGTTGAGGATAGGCACGCGCAAGCCATAGCTAAACTTGTTGACGAGGATGAAATCACCAGCCAGCAAGGTTGGCATCATGGAACCCGAAGGAATCTTGAACGGTTCGATAATGAAGGAGCGGATCACGAATACCGCCAGGATCACGGGGAAAAAGCTTTTGGAATACTCCACGATCACCGGATCAGGGGCATCGGGGTCGCGCTTCTTGCGCCAGAACAGGCTGTCCAGTAACCAGATGATACCGGTCAGCACCAGTACCGCCACCATGAACAATGCAAACATCATTTCCCTTCCACCTTATTTATACTGCGGTTATTCAACCTTATTTATCTTCCACACGCAGAATCGCCAGGAACGCTTCCTGCGGAATTTCGACGTTACCCACCTGCTTCATGCGCTTCTTGCCTTCTTTCTGTTTCTCCAGCAGTTTCTTCTTGCGGGTGATATCGCCGCCGTAACACTTGGCGAGCACGTTCTTGCGCATGGCTTTCACGGTTTCGCGCGCAATGATGTTGGCACCGATGGAGGCCTGCACCGCAATATCGAACATCTGGCGCGGGATCAGCTCGCGCATCTTGGACACCAACTCGCGGCCGCGGTAGACGCTGTTTGCACGGTGCACAATCAACGACAACGCATCGACGCGCTCACCGTTGACCATGATATCCAGCTTGACCAGATCAGCTGCACGGAATTCCAGAAATTCGTAATCCATGGAGGCGTAGCCGCGTGAGACGGATTTCAGCTTATCGAAGAAATCCAGTACCACCTCGTTGAGTGGCATTTCGTAGCTCAACATCACTTGACGCCCCATATATTGCATATTGCGCTGGATGCCACGCTTGTTGTTGCACAAGGTCATCACCGGGCCGACATAATCCTGCGGCATCAACAAGTTGATGGTGATAATAGGTTCGCGAATCTCGGCAATGCGCGATGGCTCGGGCAGACGCGAAGGGTTCTCGATCTGCACCACTTCGCCGCTCTTGAGCAGCAGCTCGTACACCACCGTCGGCGCGGTGGTGATGAGATCCATATCGTACTCGCGCTCCAGGCGCTCCTGCACGATTTCCATGTGCAACAGACCGAGGAAGCCGCAACGAAAACCAAAGCCCAGCGCACTGGAATTTTCCGGTTCGAATTGCAGCGACGCATCGTTGAGGCGCAGTTTTTCCAATGCTTCGCGCAAGGCTTCAAACTGATTGGATTCAACAGGATAAAGTCCAGCGAACACCTGCGGCTTGACCTCCTGGAATCCTGGCAATGGCTCGCTTGCCGGCTTGTCCGCCAGCGTGATGGTGTCGCCCACCTTGGCACTGGTCAGCTCCTTGATACCTGCGATGATGAAACCCACCTCACCTGCAGACAGCGAAGGACGTTGACGTGATTTGGGCGTGAATACGCCAACCTGCTCGCAAAGATAGGTCGTCTTGGTCGCCATCATGCGGATCTTGTCCTTGGGCTTGAGCACGCCATCCACTACGCGCACCAACATGATCACCCCGACGTAGTTGTCGAACCATGAGTCGATGATCAATGCCTTGAGCGGTTTTTCCGGGTCGCCGACCGGCGGCGGAATTTTGGCAACCATCATCTCCAGCACATCCTGCACACCCATGCCGGTCTTGGCGGAACAGCGCACTGCTTCGGAAGCGTCGACGCCGATCACGTCCTCGATTTCCTGCATCACGCGTTCAGGATCAGCAGCAGGCAGGTCGATCTTGTTGAGGACAGGCACCACCTCCACACCCTGGTCGATCGCGGTATAACAATTTGCCACGCTCTGCGCTTCCACGCCCTGCGACGCATCCACCACCAGCAATGCGCCTTCACACGCTGCCAGGGAGCGGCTGACTTCATAGGAGAAGTCGACGTGTCCCGGCGTATCAATCAGGTTGAGATTGTAAACCTGCCCATCCAACGCCTTGTATTCCAGCGCGGCTGTCTGCGCCTTGATGGTAATGCCGCGTTCGCGCTCAATATCCATGGAATCCAGCACCTGGGCCTCCATTTCACGGTCGGAAAGACCGCCACACAATTGGATGATACGGTCAGCCAGTGTGGATTTGCCGTGGTCAATGTGCGCGATGATAGAGAAATTGCGAATATTCTTCATGGAGTTATCTAGATTTGAGCCAAGTAAAGAAGGGCGCCGCAGCGCCCTTTTACAACATATTATTGGAGTCGGATTCTACCGCAAATACCGGCTCTTAGCATGCTCTATTACTTGCCTATCTTGACTGGCACATAGAGGGTATTGTTTTCCCGCTGCACCAGCAACGCGATGGTCTTACCCGCCTGCACGGCATTGACCTGCTTGGTGAACTGCTCCAGACTTTGCACCTCGGTATTGTTCAAGGCCAGGATCAAATCGCCACGGCGGATACCCGCCTGCGCGGCATTGCCTTGTGCATCCACCACAACCAGCGCGTTGCGGCCATTCAGGTTACGGCGCTGTTGGGGCGCCAGCTCACGCAAGGTCAGCCCCAGTTTATTGGCCTCAGGCTTGGCATTGGATGGCGCAGAAGCCACGACTTCATCCTTGTCGACAGGCATTTCTCCCAAGGTAATGCTCAGCACCTTGGTGGAACCCTTGCGCAGCACTTCCACAGGCACTTGCTTGCCTGGCTTGGTTGTGCCGACGATACGCGGCAAATCCACAGATGTCGTCACGGGCTTGCCGTCAAACTTAACCACTACGTCGCCTGGTTCCAGGCCGCCCTTTTCAGCTGGGCTACCCTTTTCCACCCCAGCAACCAATGCACCGCTGGTACCCTTCATGCCAAAGGATTCTGCCAGGTCCTTGGTGATTTCCTGGATGCCGATCCCGAGCCAACCACGCGCCACGCGGCCAGAAGCCTTGAGCTGGTTGGATACATCAATCGCCACATCGATCGGAATTGCAAAGGACAAGCCCATGTAACCTCCGGTCCGGCTGTAAATCTGGGAATTCACCCCAACCACCTCACCCTTGAGGTTGAACAGCGGACCGCCCGAGTTGCCGGGATTAATGGCCACATCAGTCTGGATGAAAGGCACGAAATTCTCCTGCGGCAAGGCGCGTCCCTTGGCGCTCACCACACCCGCCGTCAGGGTGCTCTCCAGGCCGAAGGGCGAACCGATCGCCACGACCCATTCGCCGACCTTCAATTGCTCAGGATTACCGATGGTGACCTTGGGCAGGCCGGTCGCATCAATCTTGAGCAATGCCACATCCGTGCGGCGGTCCGTACCTATGATCTTGGCCTTGAACTCGCGCTTGTCGTTGAGCTTAACGATCACTTCATCCGCCTCGCGCACTACATGGGCATTGGTCAGGATATAGCCATCATTGCTGATAATGAATCCGGAGCCAAGCGACTGGGATTTGTATTCAGGTTGCTGTGCTCCCCCAGGCCCACGCGGAGCGCCAGGAAAGCCCGGAATACCGAACCGACGGAAAAACTCGTTCAGCGCTTCATCATCAGGCATGCCTTGGAATGGCGGACCACCAGAACCTGCCTGCATTACCTGCGTCACACTGATATTGACAACCGCCGCCCCTTGCTTCTCTGCCAGCTCCGTAAAATCGGGCAACTCCTTCGCCATAACCGGTGTTGCTGCCATAAACCCTACCGACAACCAAACTGCTGAAACTGCAATGAGTTTCTTGAACATTGATTCACCTCGTTAATACGTCATCTTCATACGCTGTCTTAACCGCCAACAGCCAACTCTCACATCTTTCGCGCACAGCACCATTTCTTATGGCTGCAAGTCAGATCTACTTAAGTCACTGAAATTTAATATTAAACTCCCTAAAACCGCTTGAGTATCAAATGATGTTTACTTGAAACTGACCACACTGCCAATCCGCGCCACCGTCTCGGCAGGAACCTCACCTACCACGAGAACTTGATAACCCTTGCTGACGTTGGCATAAAAGTGAGTTGCTCCTTTCGAGGTCTGGCCTATCTTGGGACGAACACCTTTGGACAAAGGTTCAATGAAGAGGGAAACGGAAGCCAGTCCATCAGTGAACAATACCTGAGTAACTGGTGCCGATTTTCCAGGCACCATGCGGGTTACCTGCTCCACCTTGCGATAACCTGGGGGCAATTCACCTATGGTCCAGTTAGCGACAGCCTGGGCAGGTCGCGCCTTGGTTTCCTCAAGAATATAGTGCTTACCTTGATCGACATTGGGATGGAACCAGTCCATGCCCTGATCCTCCACCATGTTCACCTGGCTGAAAACCATCTGTTCCAGCATTTGCTTCTGGTCATTCATCATCAGCGACTTGAGCAGCAAGCCACATTCCCTATCCATCCAGAATTTATAGGCATAACGCAGGGTATCGCGCGGATCAAGGAAAACCACCCTTCCCTCCCGGCCTGCAATACGCTCTATATTGCCCACTCTCGCCTGATAGCCGATTTTGAGATGTTCTATATCATCTGGGAGCACTGCTGGAAACAGGTTATGCGCCCGACGTTTTTCCATGATGACGGTTTCATTCTTGGAACTAAAAATGACTACATCACCGCCCTGGCTGAGCATTTCACGAGGCGTACCGTCCAACACTACCATACGGGCATATTCACCATGACCGGTATTGGTGTGAGTGATCTGGACTGATTTGATATGGTCGCCCGCCTGATAAATAAATACCCCTTTGTAACTCAGGTCGCGAGCTGCATGAACAGCTTTCTGCAACATAAGCCAGGGGTCTTCAGATTCAGCATGAGTAACCACAGCCGGGATTGCCAGCAGCACCGCCAGCAGAAAACGCCTCATCTACAGCACTACTCCGAATAATTAGCAGGTTGGATATAGTAAGCGGAGTTATTGGAAGCTTGAGACTGATGGGCCAGCCAATAGTCATCAGGTACGCTCTGGGCAATTTCCATGGGTATTGCTTCAGTATCGCTCTGGACTTGCTGTTGCAACACCACCCAGCCAACAAAGGCAATAGCAGAGACAGAAGCAGCCACAGACCAGATCCGGCTACTTTTGTAGATGGCTTGCTTGCGCTTGACCGCTGGCACCAACAACACTGGCTCATCATCCAAGCTAGCCAAGAGCCGTTCGGTAAAATCCTGTTTAAACACAGGGTCACCACGCATGATATCGCCAACCAAATGATAATCAGACCATGCTCGCGTGGATTCACCACCGGATTTCAAAGTCGTATACAGATACTCTGCATCCTCTAGCGCCATGTCTCCATCCATCAGCGCCGAAATCTGACTTTTCATTACCATCTCCTGTCTTCGGGGGTGTCCAGCAAGGGACGCAACTTCTGTGCAATCGTTTCTCGGGCGCGAAAAATACGCGACCTGACCGTACCAATCGGACAGTCCATCATGGTGGCGATTTCCTCGTAACTCAGACCTTCAATTTCACGCAAGGTAATCGCAGTGCGTAATTCTTCCGGCAACCCTGCTACAGTGTCATTCACGGTTTGGGCAATTTCCTTGCCCAGCAGTTCGGTTTCCGGCGTATCCATGGTACGCAGCTCATTCCCATCCTCGAAATTTTCTGCGTCCTCAATCTCAATATCGCCCGTTGCCTGCGGCCTGCGGCCCATGGCAACCAGGTAATTCTTAGCCGTATTGATGCCGATACGGTACAACCATGTATAAAAAGCGCTATCCCCGCGGAAGCTGGGCAATGCGCGGTATGCCTTGATGAAAGACTCCTGCACTACATCCTCGACTTCCGCCGGATCGCGGATCAGCCGGGAAAGCAGACGGCCAAGCTTGCGCTGGTATTTATCCACGAGCAAACCAAAAGCATGCTTGTCACCACCCTGCGCACGCTCTACCAGTTGCTGGTCAATTTCCCGATTACCCGCTGGCGGGGTTGCTGCCATCGCGGCCATGCTCCCTGTCTGTGTTTTCTTGACAGACGCAGTATAACCGCGCACCCCGGTATCAACGAAGCCCATATGGGAAAATTCCGCAAAATTCTTTGTCTTGATCATGACCTGCCCTTAATAGTTTTTCATGACTAGCTTAGTGGAAGAGACAGCGCTACACTCGCGAAAGTTCACCGTCTTCCAC
The DNA here is from genome assembly GCF_036844465.1 of Methylobacillus sp. Classification (NCBI taxonomy): domain Bacteria; kingdom Pseudomonadati; phylum Pseudomonadota; class Betaproteobacteria; order Nitrosomonadales; family Methylophilaceae; genus Methylobacillus; species Methylobacillus sp. Next base: position 194,926 of record NZ_DAIUFW010000002.1, on the reverse strand, counting down.
CCATTCTCGGATTCTTAATGCAACAATACGACGTTCTGATCATCGGCAGCGGCTTGGCTGGCCTTACCCTGGCGCTCAAGGTAGGCATGGATAAAAAGGTCTGCCTCATCAGCAAGCGCGGCATCAACGATGGTGCCAGCAACTGGGCACAGGGCGGGATTGCTGCGGTATTGACAGATGACGACTCCACGGAAGCCCATATCCAGGATACCCTGATCGCAGGTGCGGGCCTGTGCGACGCCGCCATCACCAGACTGGTCGCCGAACATGGCCGCGAAACCGTGGAATGGCTGATTGCTGAAGGCGTTCCCTTCACCCGTGAAGACGACGACAGCGGCTTCCACCTCACGCGCGAGGGCGGCCACAGCCATAGGCGCATCATCCACGCCGCCGATGCCACCGGCCATGCCGTGCAAACCACCTTGGCCGCGAAAGTACGCAAGCACCCCAATATCACCGTGCTGGAAGAACATATCGCCGTTGATCTGATTACTGCCGGCAAAGTGAATATGGAAGGCAGCGCCTGTCTGGGCGCATATGTGCTCGACAACACCACTGGCAAGGTGCTGACCATAGGCGCACAGCACACGGTGCTCGCCACTGGCGGCGCAGGCAAGGTTTATCTCTACACGACCAATCCCGATGTCGCCTCTGGCGACGGCGTTGCCATGGGATGGCGCGCAGGATGCCGGGTAGCGAACATGGAATTTATCCAGTTCCATCCTACCTGTCTTTATCACCGCGATGCCAAGTCATTCCTGATTACCGAAGCGGTGCGCGGCGAAGGCGGCCTGCTCAAGTTGCCAGATGGCACCCGCTTCATGCCCTGGCATGATGAACGCGCGGAACTGGCGCCGCGCGATATCGTCGCACGCGCCATCGACTTTGAAATGAAAAAACGCGGGCTGGATTGTGTCTACCTGGATATTTCGCACAAGCCTGCGGACTTCATCCTCTCCCACTTCCCGACCATCTATCGCAAGTGCTTCGAGTTGGGCATCGATATCACACGCGACCCCATTCCCGTGGTACCCGCAGCGCATTACAGTTGCGGCGGCATCATGACCGATCATATTGGCCGCACCGACATTCCTCGCCTCTATGCCATCGGCGAAACCGCCTGCACCGGACTGCATGGCGCCAATCGTCTCGCCAGCAACTCATTGCTGGAATGCCTGGTATTCGGCCAGGCAGTAGCCAATGACATTCTCGAACAGCCGCCAATACTGGAAGTTACCCTGCCATATTGGGATGAAAGCCGCGTTACCGATGCAGATGAAGAAATCATCATCACCCATAACTGGAGTGAACTGCGGCGCACCATGTGGAACTACGTCGGCATCGTCCGCACCAACAAACGCCTGACCCGCGCCCTGCACCGCATCCACCTGTTGCGCGACGAGGTACACGAGTTCTACAGCAACTTCCGTATCAGCAACAACCTCATCGAACTACGCAATCTGTTGCAGGTGGCCGAATTGATTGTGCAAAGCGCCATGGAGCGCAAGGAAAGCCGTGGCCTGCATTACAGCAAGGATTACCCGTTCACGGCTGAAGAGGCAGTCCCCACCGTGCTGGAACCTTATAACTACTACAGCCTGCTGGACAGCCACCACGGTCATGCAGAAGATCAATTTCCTCTCACTGACTAATGCATTCTGTGGCGCAACGCGGCGCCGTATTGACCATCTCAAATTTCTTCTACCAGCTTATGGCTACCCCAACGCAGCCATACCCGCAGTCTCCTGAAGGGCTCCGCCTCCACGGCATCCGGCAAAATCAGGCAGCTAGCCCGCCCTTGCTCAAGCTTGAGATTGAGTACGGTCAGGTTAGCTGTCACCAGGCTACTGCCCTGCACTTGCGCAGCATGACGTAGTCCGTTACGCATGGTCACCCAGAGTTTTCCCTCATGATCCAATTCAATCAATACCAGCGATTCCGTGTATCTGCGCCAGGCATCGCGCCATACATGCCACGCCACCATCGCAATCACCCCCGCCACCATCATGCACTGCCACCACCACGCCCAAGGTAATAACATGATGGCGCAAACCGCCATACCGCCCATCGCGGCAAATAGGCATGCGAGCAAGAATGACGGCCCCAGAATCATGTTCACCGGCTTCACGCTATAATGTCGCTGGCTTTTTTGCATATTATTTATCCAGAGGATTACCCATGAGTCAGTGGCATCAGTTCCTGTCCGCACAAGGCGCTACAGTGCAGGATGGCGTTATTCATTTTTCCAATGCAGCGGGCGCTGACGATAGCATCATCGCCGATTTGTCGCATTATGGCTTGTTATCTCTCGAGGGTGAAGATGCCGTCACTTTCCTGCAAGGCCAAGTGACCAATGACGTCAAAAAACTTGATGGTAGCGCTAGCCATTACAGCGGCTACTGCTCACCCAAAGGCCGGTTGCTGGCCTTGTTTTTTGCCTTTGCACAAGATGGCAAGTTGTACCTGCAATTTGATCGTGGCTTGCTTGAGCCGATTGCCAAGCGGCTACGGATGTATGTACTGCGCTCCAAGGTGGTGATCACCGATTTGAGTGAGGCAAGTGTGCGCATTGGAGTGGCTGGCGACAAAGCGATCACTGCGCTGAATGCGCATTTTGGCACGCTTCCCGAAACCGAATATGGCGTAGTACAGCAGGATGGCACGACGCTAATCCGCTTACCCGGCGCACTGCCACGCTATGAGGTCATCAGCCCAGCAGCACAAGCTGCCGAACTCTGGACCACACTCAGCCAACATCTCACACCTGCTGATAAGGCAGATTGGGATTGGCGCGAAATCCAGGCGGGGATCCCCGAGATTGTGGCGGCGACACAAGAGGCCTTTGTGCCGCAAATGGTCAACCTGGATATTCTTGACGGGATCAACTTCAAGAAAGGCTGCTATACCGGACAGGAGATCGTCGCCCGCACGCATTATCTGGGCAAGGTCAAGCGCCGTACCCAGCTTGCCCATATCACCAGTGAGCATGCGCCAGCAGCGGGAGATGAAGTGCTAGATGTCAGCGGCACAGCAGCAGGTCAGATTGTCCGCAGCGCACGCCATCCTGACGGTGGGTACGACGTACTGGCAGAATTACGGCTGGAAAGTGTAGAGGCCGGTAGTTTGAGCTGGCAAAGCCAAGTACTAGAAATACGCACCTTGCCTTATTCATTGGAAAAATAAACCAAGAAATTACCCCCTGGCAGGCCGGGCTGACCTGCGTATGATATTTTTTCATCAGGAGCCAGTGGCATGGGGTGGTTAATCACCAAATATTTGCTGACAGCTGGTGTCGTCGTGCTGGTGTCAGAAGTCGCCCGGCGCAACGACAAGCTGGGTGCCCTGTTAGCAGCGCTGCCATTAGTCACGCTGCTTGTACTGATCTGGCTACATCTTGAATCTCAGGCAGAAAGCAAGATCGCCAATCATGCCTGGTATACCTTCTGGTACGTCATCCCCACCTTGCCGATGTTCCTGGCATTCCCCTGGCTGTTACCAAGACTGGGTTTCTGGCTGTCGATCTTGGCAGGCATTGTCATTACCTTGCTGAGTTTTGGCCTATTGGCACTGCTGTTGCGTCAGTTCGGCATTGAATTGTTGCCTTGAGCATAGTTCATAGCAACTGATCATTATGCTCGTACAAGTATCAGGCGCGACTGACGCTCACTTGATTACGTCCGGCCATCTTGGCGGCATACATGGCTTGATCTGCACGCTCCAATACTGGTTCAAGCTTTTCCCCGGCGCGAGCCACAGCAACGCCCAAGCTCGCAGTCATTGATATCTGTGTGCCTTTGTAGTCAACCAGCTCGTGCTCGATAGCGCTACGTATCTTCTCGGCCAACAGCATGGCGTTGTGCTCATCGCAATCCTTCATCACGATGAGGAATTCTTCCCCACCCCAACGACAAACGAAATCAGCAGCACGGGTATTAGCCTTGATAGTACGTGCCATCTGGGTCAGAACATGGTCACCGCCCAGATGGCCCAACCTGTCGTTGATGGACTTGAAATGATCAACGTCGAGCACAATGAACGCCAGGGTACTACGCGCACGCTCGTTCTCGTTAAGGAAGACATTAATCACGACGTCGAAAGCACGACGGTTAGGCAAGCTGGTCAAGGTATCTGTGGTAGCCATCTTTTCCAGCTTATCTTGATACCTGCGTAACGCTACGTGGGTCAATGTCACCACAATCGCAGTGATCACCAAGCATAGTAAAAGATTGATATGCAATGCTTGGCGGATGTCACTAGTGGCCTCTTGCTCATCCTGCCCCACAAATAAGTACCAGTGCAATTCAGGGATATAGCGCACATTGACTAGCTGTTGGGTCTCGGCATCCTCATATTGAAAGCTGCCACCATGGTTGCCCTCTTTTGCCAGCACCTGCTGGAAAATACCAGCCAACCCTGGCTTTTTATGCATGCTATGACCGACGGCATGTTGCTTGCTGCCAGATAGGCGAATAACGCCATCTGGATCGACAAAATAGACATCCCGTTTGAATCTCTCCTGGTAATGGCTGATAAGTTTTTGCACCGAATCTACCGTCAGCCCAACCCCAACTGCACCGAGATATTGGCCTGCATAATCCTGTACCCGGTAATTGATGAAAATGGTCAAGGCATCGGCATGAGCCATATCCCTATCTACATTAATCTCATAGGGGTTCTGCATCTCGCGCACGCGGTAATACCAGACATCCCGCTCCTCACCAGGCTCGACCTGTTTGAGGATGCCTTTGCCATAGTAATAATTCCTCGTGCGATCAGAGACAAGGAAGGTAACGAAGGCACCATATTGTGTCTGTACTTCCTGCAAGTAACGACTGATCTTGTCTACCTCTGCCTCACCATCAAGCACCCAATCCCGCAGGAAAGTATCTGAAGCCATCATGGACGATATAAAAATCGGCCTGATGAGGTCTTTCTGGATCTCAGAATAGATATTGTCAGAGCTTAGAGGCAGCGTGCTATCAACAATGGCATTGTGGATAGACAAGCGTGATACATGGTAACTGACCAGTGAAGTGGCAATAAAGCCGGTTGCCAGAATGGCAATAATGAGGAAGATCAGCTTATGTCTGCTCATAACAGCAGGACAGCTTACTCATGTTGACCAGTTGTCGGTGCAACTGGCTGGGGTGTTGGGCTAGAGGGTATCTGGTCTATCACTTGATAGAACACTTCATCCTGCTTAATCATGCCCAGTTCGCTGCGTGCCCGCTCCTCAATCGCAGTATTACCCTGCTTGAGGTCGCGCACTTCAGCATCCAAGGTATCGTTGCGCAGCTTCAACTCGGTATTGCTGCTTTTCTGCGCAACGATTTTCTGGTTTAAATCCCAGACCCTCAGCCAGCTACCTTTGCCCAGCCACAGTGGATACTGTAGCAAGGCAATCAAGGCCACAAAGATGAGGGTGAGAAGTTTCACTTCAGGTTATAGAACGCTTCTTTGCCTGCATAGCTGGTGGCATCGCCCAACTCTTCTTCAATGCGCAGCAACTGGTTGTACTTGGCGATACGTTCGGAACGCGACAAGGAGCCAGTCTTGATCTGCAAGGCATTGGTTGCCACGGAGATATCAGCAATAGTGGTGTCTTCTGTTTCACCGGAGCGATGCGAGATCACGGCAGTGTAACCAGCGCGCTTGGCAGTCTCGATGGTGGTGAAAGTCTCGGTCAAGGTACCAATCTGGTTCACCTTGATCAGCACGGAGTTACCCACGCCCTTCTGGATACCTTCGCGCAGGATCTTGGCGTTGGTCACGAACAGATCGTCGCCCACCAGCTGTACCTTCTTGCCCAGGCGGTCAGTCAGCAGCTTCCAGCCATCCCAGTCGTGCTCGGACATGCCATCTTCAATGCTGACGATAGGATACTTGTCTACCCAGGTTGCCAAGTAATCGGTGAACTGGGCGGAAGTCAGTTGCAGACCTTCGGATTCCAGGTGATAGAGGCCATCCTTGTAGAACTCGGAGCTAGCGCAATCCAGGCCCAGCAAGATGTCGCGGCCTGGCTCGTAGCCAGCGGCAGTAATCGCCTGCAGGATGTATTGAATCGCAGCTTCGTTGGATGGCAGATCAGGTGCAAAGCCACCTTCGTCACCCACGGTGGTTGCCAGGCCTTCGTTGTGAAGAATTTTCTTCAAAGCGTGGAATACTTCGGCGCCTGCACGCAGGGCTTCACGGAAAGTAGGCAGGCCAGCAGGAATGATCATGAACTCTTGCATGTCCACGCTGTTTTCAGCGTGCGCGCCACCGTTGATGATGTTCATCATTGGGGTAGGCAATTGCATGAAGCCAGAACCACCCAGGTAGCGGTACAACGGTAAGCCTGATTCTTCCGCAGCAGCGCGAGCACACGCCATGGAAACAGCCAGGATCGCATTGGCGCCCAGGCGGCTCTTGTTCTCTGTGCCGTCGAGGTCAATCAATGTCTGGTCGATGAAGCTCTGTTCTTCAACGTCCAGGCCGATGATGGCTTCGGTGATTTCAGTGTTGACGTTTTCAACAGCCTGCAACACGCCCTTGCCCAGGTAACGTGCAGCATCGCCATCGCGCAGCTCAACGGCTTCCTTGGTACCAGTAGAGGCGCCAGAAGGCACGGCAGCACGGCCAATCACGCCGGATTCGAGCAGGACATCTACCTCAACAGTGGGATTACCGCGGGAATCAATGATCTCGCGGGCGATGATATCGACAATTGCACTCATGACTATTTCCTCAGATTGTATTTTGGATTTTTTTCGCCAGCTTACAGGGTATGTTCTATAAAACCAGCTTTTTTCACCACTCGGTCGAGGTCGACCAATACTTCCAGCAATGCTTTCATTTTTGGCAACGGCCAGGCATTCGGACCATCAGACAATGCCTTGGCCGGGTCTGGATGGGTTTCCATGAAGACGCCCGCCACACCGCTGGCGACCGCTGCGCGCGCCAGCACAGGCACAAACTCGCGCTGACCACCACTCTTGTCGCCCTGGCCGCCAGGCTGCTGGACAGAGTGAGTGGCATCGAACACCACCGGACAATTCGTCTCGCGCATGATCGCAAGCCCACGCATATCCGACACCAGGGTATTGTAACCAAAAGAGGCGCCACGCTCGCACACCATGATGGTATCCGCGCCGCCGTTGGCTTCCTTGGCCTTCTGCACCACCTGCTTCATATCGCCAGGTGCGAGAAACTGTCCCTTCTTGATATTCACCGGCTTACCGGACTTGGCGCAAGCTACGATGAAATCCGTCTGGCGGCACAGGAACGCCGGAGTCTGCAACACATCCACCACGGCTGCCACATGCGGCACCTGCTCTTCCGTATGCACATCGGTCAGGATGGGAACGCCGATCTGGCGGCGCACCTCGTCGAGGATTTTCAGGCCCTGCTCCATGCCAAAACCGCGGAAGGTCTTGTTGGAACTGCGGTTGGCCTTGTCATAGGAGGATTTGTAGATGAAATTGATGCCGAGCGCGGAAGCCATCTCCTTGAGCTGGCCGGCCGTTTCAATCGCCATTTCCTGTGATTCGATCACGCATGGACCGGCAATCAGGAACAAGGGCTGGTCTATGCCAACCTCAAAACCGCAAAGCTGCATATTAGTTACGCCTTTCTGTTGGCCAAGGCCGCTGCAATATAGGCATTGAACAATGGATGCCCGTTGCGTGGATTGGAAGTAAATTCAGGGTGGAACTGGCAGGCGACGAACCAGGGATGTACGTCGCTTGGCAGCTCGATCATTTCACAGAGCTGCTCGGTCGGCGTGCGCGCCGACACCACCAAGCCGGCTTTTTCCAGCTTATCCACATAGTTGTTGTTGACTTCGTAGCGGTGGCGGTGGCGCTCGTTGACTTCGGCGCCATAAATTGCAAATGCTTTGGTGTCCGGCACGATGGGGCATTTCTGCGCGCCCAGGCGCATGGTGCCGCCAAGGTCGGAATCCTCGCTGCGCTGTTCCACCTTGCCATCGGCATTCTTCCATTCGGTGATCAGGCCCACCAAGGGATGCGGCGTTTGGTCATCAAACTCGGTGCTGTTGGCATCCTTGAGCCCGGCCACGTTGCGCGCGAACTCGATCACCGCGAGCTGCATGCCAAGGCAGATGCCCAGGTAAGGCGTCTTGCTCTCGCGGGCATAGCGGATGGCGGCTATCTTGCCTTCCGTACCGCGCTTGCCGAAGCCGCCAGGCACCAGGATGGCATCCATCTTCTCCAGCGCGGCGGTGCCGCCCTTTTCCACGTCTTCGGAATCGATATAGTGAATATTGACCTTGGATTCGTTATGTATTCCCGCGTGAATCAAAGCCTCGGTGAGAGATTTATAGGACTCGGTCAGATCTACGTATTTGCCGACAAAGGCAATATTGACCTCGTGCTTGGGATTCTTGAGGGTATGGACAATGCGGTTCCAGCTCGACAGATCAGCAGCACGCGCCAGCAGATTGAGCTTGTGGCAGACAATCTCATCTAGCATCTGCTCATGCAGCATGCGTGGAATGCTGTAAATGGTATCGGCATCCACCACCGAAATCACTGCCTCGGGCGCGACATTGGTGAACAGCGCGATCTTGCGCCGCTCATCCTCGGGAATATCGCGGTCCGCACGGCAGAGCAGGATATCCGGCTGTATGCCGATTTCGCGCAGCTCCTTCACGGAGTGCTGGGTAGGCTTGGTCTTGAGTTCGCCCGCAGTAGGAATCCACGGCAGCAAGGTGAGATGCAGGAAACAGGTATTGTTGCGCCCTTCCTCGAAACCCATCTGGCGAATGGCCTCCAGGAACGGCAGCGATTCAATATCCCCCACCGTGCCGCCGACTTCGACGATAGCGACATCGGCGCCTTCCGCGCCGCGCTTGACGTGCGCCTTGATCTCGTCGGTAATGTGCGGAATCACCTGAACGGTCTTGCCCAGATATTCGCCGCGTCGTTCCTTCTTGATCACGGTTTCGTAAATCTGGCCGCTGGTGAAATTGTTGCGCTTGCTCATGCGCGCGCTGATGAAACGCTCGTAATGGCCGAGGTCCAGGTCAGTCTCGGCCCCGTCGTCGGTGACGAATACCTCGCCATGCTGGAACGGGCTCATGGTGCCCGGGTCCACGTTGATATAGGGGTCTAGCTTGAGCATGGTCACCTTGATGCCACGCGATTCGAGAATTGCGCCCAGACTGGCGGCTGCAATGCCTTTACCTAAAGAGGAAACAACCCCGCCGGTAACGAATACATATTTGGTCATGGAATAAAAACTTTTAGGACATTGCGGACGGGGCTAGATTTTACTGCAAACACCTAGTGGCGACAATTCGGAAATCGCCGTCGTTGCCGCCGCAAAGGGGCTTGTCATGAATATTCGAGTGAATATTCAAGTAGTAAGCAAAAACTCTTGAACATCCGCATCAGGCCCATATGAAACATCCTGGAATGCGTCCGTGCTTCTGCCCGCCGGGAGCGCCTAACAAAACTTGGCAAAGCGCTCGCAAGCAGATCAACAAAGACTAGAAAGTTTAGTAGGCACTTTTACACTCGGTCATATATCCAGCGATTCAGCAACTCACGCGCCGCCAAGGCGACTTCCGACGCGGTCAGTCCGACTGGCCCGACACCTTTCGCTACCAAAGCATCCGCCGCCGCGCCATGCAGATAAACGCCGAGCAGCACCGCAGCTTCCATCTCCATGCCCTGCGCCAGCAAGGCGGCAATGATGCCGGTGAGGGTATCTCCCATCCCGGCGCTTGCCATACCGGGATTGCCACTTTGATTAATGAACCAGCGCCCATCCGGCTGGGCAATGATGCTGCCGCAGCCCTTGAGCACAATAATCGCCTGATATGTTTGCGCCAGCTTCAGAGCGCTGGCGATACGGTCAGCCTGCACTTCGGCATTGGTGCAGCCCAACAAAGTAGCGGCCTCGCCTGGGTGCGGGGTGAGGACAGTGGTTCCTGGGGATCGCTGCCTGAGTTGCGCCTGCAAGTCCGCATGGGCAGCCACCAAATTGAGCGCATCTGCATCCAGCACCATGGGTTGCGACGCATTCAATACCTCGCGCAACACCGCCAGCGCGGCATTGGAAACGCCCAACCCAGGCCCCACTGCCAATACGTTCGACAAGCCAGGCACGCTTCCCACATCGCGCAGCATCAACTCTGGCTGTCCTGCATCCAGCGCCAGTGCCTGGCTTGCCAGTATCCCGCAATAAACCCGTCCCGCGCCCATCAGCAGGGCTGCGCGGGAAGCCAGGATCGCGGCGCCCGCCATATGATCCGCCCCGCCTATCACGCCCACGCTGCCGTTGCTGCCCTTGTGGCTGTTCAGCCTCCTTGGCAATGGCAAGGCAGGCGGCTGGTCAACCAGGGCTCCAGCAGTGTCAGCATGTGCTGTTTCTAGCCCCAAGGTATCGAGATGCACCTGCCCGGCATGATCCGGGCCATCCAGCGTGAACAGGCCGGGCTTGTGGCCGATGAAGCTCAAGGTATGCCGCGCCTGGATAGCGGCGCCCAGCACCCTGCCGGTCGCCATGCACAGACCGCTGGGAATATCCAACGCCAGCATCGGTAAGTTAAGGGCGTTGATCTGGCCAACCAGGTTGCAATAACGCGCATCCAGGTCGCGGGTCAGCCCAATCCCGAACAAGCCGTCGATCACGAGCTGCCAGCATCCATGAGCCGGTATCTCCGCGAGCAACTCTCCGCCTGCCGCTACCCAGGCAGCGTAAGCAGCAGCGGCATCCAGCGGCAGTTTGTCCTGCTCGCCGGTGAACACCACATCCACCCGATTGCCGCCTGCCTTGAGAATGCGGGCCGCCACCAATGCATCGCCGCCGTTATTGCCTGGCCCGGCCAATACCAGCACGGCAGACGCCTGGTCAATCAGTAGTTCGTAGGCAAGTTGGGCGGCGGCCAGACCGGCTTTTTCCATCAGCCCTTCCGTTGCATGGATTACTTCCATATCCCGCAACTGATCCAGACTATATAAAGGTTTCATCAACAAGCTCCTTGGCATTGGCGAGACTCAACACAGCCTCAAGCGCCGCAGGCGCATAACAACCATATTCGGTAATGATGCCCGTCACCAATCGGGCGGGCGTGATATCGAAGGCCGGATTTGCCGCCATGCTGCCCTCCGGTACCAACCGTATTGTTTCAATGTTGCCTGCGCTGGTGATGCCGCTTATCTGCGTCACTTCTTCGGTCGCACGCTCCTCAATCGGGATTTCGCGTAATCCATTTGCAATCCGCCAGTCTATCGTCGGCGTGGGTACTGCCGCATAAAATGGCACCTGGTTATCATAAGCAGCCAGCGCCTTGAGGTAAGTGCCGATCTTGTTGCAAACGTCGCCACATCGGCTTACCCGGTCGGCGCCGACAATCACGCAGTCCACCCTGCCCTGCTGCATCAGGTGCCCGCCTGCGTTATCGCAAATTACCGTATATGGCACGCCATGCTGCTGCAGTTCCCACGCTGTCAAACTCGCCCCCTGATTGCGTGGCCGGGTTTCATCCACCCATACATGCACATCCAGCCCGGTATCGAAAGCGGCATAAACAGGCGCCAGCGCCGTGCCCCAATCCACAGTCGCCAGCCAGCCTGCGTTGCAATGCGTGAGAATATTTAGCCTTTCCGTCCGGCCAGCGGCCAAGGTTTGCAGCAACGTGAGGCCATATTGACCGATCGCCCGGTTGATTTTGACGTCCTCATCTGCAATACGACTTGCCTCCTGCCATGCAGCTTCGCAGCGCTGCGCCACAGGCAGCGTATGCAATATATTCATCATGCGCTCCACCGCCCAGCGCAGGTTGACTGCAGTCGGCCTGCTTGCCAGCAAGCGGCTTGCCGCCATCTGCAGATGCCCATCAGTCAAGCCTGCCTGACACGCCAGCGCCATGCCATAGGCTGCTGCCGCGCCGATCAGAGGCGCTCCCCGCACCTGCATGGTTTTGATGGCATTGACCATCCCATCCACGGAATCCAGCGTCACAATGCGCAACGCATGCGGCAAAGCGGTTTGATCAATGATATTGACTTGTCGCTGGTGTATAGAAGCAACTGGCGCTGCCCAGATCGTCCGAAACTGTTGTTGACCTATTTTCATTTTTGGGGCTGGAAACAAGAAATATTCCTATCCACAATTTCTGTGGATAATTTTGTGGATAGCTGTGACTTAAAATTGTAACGTCTCAATTCATAATGGTTTTTTGGAATCGCTCAAAAAATGAACTTTTTAAAAATTATTTAAAAAATCAATATCTTACTTTAAGTGTTTGGATTATTAACACTTTTTAACACAAGTTAAAGTGACACTTGAGGTGATGTGAATAAGTCAGACAATCCGGGCAGGATGTCAAGCGCATTTTGCGTCGTCATGCTAGCTATTGTTGCCGTATCACAACCACGGATTTCCGCCAATACCTCGGCAATCCGCTTCAATTCAGCTGGCTGGTTGCGACCATGATGGCCCAGCCATGATGGCGGAATATCAGGGGCATCGGTTTCCAGCACCAAAGCCTCCAGTGGCAGTTCGCGCGCCAGGGTGCGGATCTTCAAGGCCCTGTCGTAGGTCATGGCGCCACCGAAGCCGAGCTTGAAACCCAGTTTGATAAATTCCTCTGCCTGCTGTCGGCTGCCATTGAATGCATGCGCAACGCCACATACCTTGAAGCGCCTAACCTGTTTCAACACTTGGTCAACCGAACGCCGCACATGCAGCAGTACAGGCAGTTCATAATCTCGCGCCAGCTTGAGCTGTTCAATGAAAAAGAATTCCTGCCGTTCCCTGTCGTAGTCTTGCACAAAAAAATCCAGCCCAATCTCGCCCACCGCCACCAACCTGTCGCGTTGGCGAGCGATGTTATCGGCAAGCGACTTGATATCTTCTGGAGCAGACTGATCGACATAAAGAGGATGAATACCCAAGGCCATGGCGCAACACGTCGGATACTGCGCTTGCAATGCCTGCACGGCAGCAAAGTTGCCATGCATCACAGCAGGAATCACAATAGCTTGCACACCTGCATGCAAAGCTTCCGCCACGATGTTCTTCCTATCATGGTTGAACTCAGGGGCATCAAGGTGACAATGCGTGTCAATCAGCATTGTTACTCCTGAACCGCCAGCAGCGGTTCGGCACGCTGAAACCAGTCGCCTCCTACCTGTCGCGTTTCCAGCACCTGCAATTGCAGTTTCTGCTGCATGCTCTGCAAGGCGGGCATGGCGAACATGTCCCTGGCTTGCCCACCGAGCAGGATAGGCGCGTAATACAACAATAATTCATCAATCAGCCCAGCCTGCAGCAAGCTACCATTGAGCGTGGCTCCTGCCTCAACAATGACCTCATTGACCTGACGTTCTGCAAGTACCTGCATCAAGCCGGGTAAATCGACACGACCTTGCGCATCCGGCAGGAACAGTAACTCCGCCCCCGCCTCTTGCAACGCATGTTTCCTGCCCTGTGCTGTGGACCGATCTACCGCATGAGCAATCAACACTCGCCCCGCTTGAAGAATGGTGGCCGTGGAATCGGTGCGCAGATGACTATCCACAATCACGCGCCAGGGTTGCACACCATGCCTTGCTAACAGCAAACCAGGGTCGCGCACGGTCAGCAACGGATCATCGGCCAGCACCGTTCCCACACCAGTGAGAACCGCGCATGAACGCGCGCGCCACTGCTGTACATGCTGGCGCGCTGCTGGCCCCGTAATCCATTGGCTTTCACCATTCTGCAAGCCGGTCTTGCCATCCAGGCTGGCAGCAATCTTGCTGCGCAGCCAGGGTCGCTGGCGCGTCATCCGTGAGATGAAACCAATGTTCAACGCCCGTGCTTCGGTTTCCAGCAGCCCGGAAGCAACATTAATACCTTGGGCGGCCAAACGCCGCAAACCATTGCCCGCCACCAACGGATTAGGATCTTGCATGGCAGCCACCACGCGCTTCACCCCCGCATTGACCAAGGCATCAGCACAAGGCGGAGTCTTCCCAAAATGACTGCAAGGCTCCAGCGTCACATACGCATCGGCACCCGCAGCCCGCTCCCCGGCCATGCGCAGCGCATGCACCTCCGCATGCGGCTCACCCGCTTTTAGATGCGCGCCGTATCCGACAACTTCGCCATCCTTGACGATCACGCAGCCCACACGCGGATTAGGGCTGGTGCCATACAAGCCACGCGCCGCCTCACGCAGGGCAAGGCTCATGTAGCTATAGTCGCTTGCAGAAAATTCCGGGGAAATAGTATTCATGGTTGCCATGATAAGTGTTGGCAAGGCGGGGAGACAAGCGGAGCGCCGCCAAGAGCCTGTTCACGGTCTTTTTCCAACATACGCTGCTCCGGCATTTCTCCCGCACACTCCTCTCATACCAGGCTTGATTGTCATGCCGGGCGCAGACCAGGCATCTTGTTGCACTCCCACAAACGTCACGAGATCCCGGCTCAGAGCCGGGATAAAAAACGGTTGGAGGTTTGGAGGCAAGCCTCTCAAGACCAAGGGCGAGCGTAGCGATGCCAAGTGGTTATGGTGTTTGCTCCCCGTTTGGCTGCGCCGAGTAGCGCAAATCTGTCTGGAAAAAGCGCTTGCGTTTGTTTGAGCGTAGCGAGTTCAGCAAGCGCCCAGACAGATTGAGCAACACAGGGGACCGGGAGCTTGCTCCCGGCGCAGACTCCGGGGTCGCTTTTGCTTTGGTTACTTTCATTTGGCGAGGCAAATGAAAGTGACTCGCTGACAAGCGAAAAGCACCCTCTCGTAACCTGCAATATTTTTAAGAATACTCCCTAAGTTCACCTTCAATAAAAAAGCACCGCTCCCATCCCTAGAAGCAGTGCTTTTGCCATTCAAGCTACTGGCTTGCCACCAGCCGCGCCATCAATCCAAATCGCGAATTGCCTCGCTGAAATCCCCGGCATCCTGAAAACTGCGATACACCGAAGCAAAACGGATGTACGCCACCTTGTCCATTGCCTTCAACTCCTGCATTACCATCTCCCCAAGGTCGCGCGCAATAATCTCGCGCTCACCCTTGGCAAGGATTTTCTGGATGATGCGCTCCAGCGCACGGTCGACATATTCGGTCGGCACCGGGCGCTTGTGCAGGGCGCGAATGAATGACAGTCGCAACTTTTCCGGGCTGAACTCCGCACGATTGCCATTTTGCTTGACCACCTGCGGCAAATGCAGCTCCGCAGTTTCATAGGTAGTGAAACGCTTGTCGCAAGAGACACAGCGGCGGCGGCGGCGTATGGAATCCCCTTCATCGTTCACGCGGGAATCGATGACCTGGGTATCACCTGCGCCACAAAATGGACATTTCATGCTTTATTCAACTCCGCCGACTAGCAGGGATACACACTCCCTGCTCTTCACAGATCAAGCACCATAAACCGGAAAACGCGAGGTCAAAGCATGCACCTTGGCCTTGGTGGCCGCAATCACGGATTCATCGGTCGGGTTGTCGAGAATATCTGCAATCAGGTTAGCTACTTCTGTAGCTTCGGCTTCCTTGAAACCACGTGTAGTAATCGCAGGCGAACCAATGCGGATGCCGGAAGTGACGAACGGGCTTTCCGGATCGTTCGGGATAGCGTTCTTGTTCACGGTGATATGCGCCTGGCCCAGGTAAGCATCTGCGGCCTTGCCTGTCAGCCCCTTGGGACGCAGATCAACCAGGAATACATGCGACTGTGTGCCACCGGAAATAATGCGCAAACCGCGTGCGGCCAAGGTTTTCGCCATGGCATCAGCATTCTTGAGCACTTGCTCCTGATAAACCTTGAACTCGGGCTGCGCAGCTTCGAGGAAAGCCACAGCCTTGCCCGCAATAACATGCATGAGCGGGCCACCTTGCAGGCTGGGGAACACGCTGGAGTTAAGGGACTTCTCGAATTCGGCCTTGGCCATGATCAGACCACCGCGCGGACCACGCAAGGTCTTATGCGTGGTGGAAGTCACGAAGTCCGCATGCGGAACCGGGTTGGGATAGACACCAGCGGCAATCAGGCCAGCATAGTGCGCCATATCCACCATGAAATAAGCACCAACCTTCTTGGCGATTTCCGCCATGCGTGCCCAGTCGAAACGCAGCGCATAAGCGGAAGCGCCACCAATCAACAGCTTGGGCCTAGTTTCCAGCGCGATGCGTTCCATTTCGTCGTAGTCAATTTCTTCCTTGTCATTCAGGCCATAGGCCACGATATTGAACAATTTGCCGGAAAGGTTGGCAGGGGAGCCGTGGGTCAGATGGCCGCCGTGCCCGAGATTCATCCCCATGACGGTGTCGCCCGGTTTGAGGATGGAGAAATACACAGCCTGGTTGGCCTGTGAGCCAGAGTGCGGCTGCACGTTGGCGTATTCGGCGCCGAACAGCTTCTTCAGTCGGTCGATCGCCAATTGCTCGATTTCATCGACGAACTCGCAGCCGCCGTAAAAACGCTTGCCAGGATAACCTTCGGCATACTTATTAGTCAGTTGCGAACCCTGGGCCTGCATCACTGCCGGGCTGGTATAGTTTTCAGAGGCGATCAACTCAATATGCTCATCCTGGCGATGACGCTCCGCTTCTACATATTTCCACAGATCGGGATCAACCACACTCAGGTTCTTGGCAGTGCTAAACATATTCTTTAGTCTCGGATAAATAAAATGAATAGGCCGCGATTTTACCATGTTCACTGCCCCATCGCTTTGAAACAGATTCACAGCCGGTGAAATTGATTCATTGCAGGATTACAGCCACCCGCAACCACCAATTGCAACATTACAGCCACTTCACCATCATCAGGAAATTTCATCCAATTGAATTTTATAGATATATTTTTTGGCATATCAATTGCTAGCGTACTCATTGTAGAGATGCAAAACCTCCCCCCTTTGTGATGACTCTCTCTCCGCCAGCAACCCGCTTTCATTCGTTGCTGGCGGTCTTTTTTCCTTGCTCGGGTATAATTACTCCTTCATCTCCTGAGTTTCCGCGCCATGGCCTTAATCCGCCAAGAAGATTTCATCGACAGCATTCATCAGGCATTGCAGTACATTGCCTGCTACCATTCGCCTGATTTTCTCGCTGCGATGCACGAGGCCTGGCAGCGTGAACCTTCACCCGCTGCCCGCGATGCAATTGGGCAGATACTGATCAACTCATATCTATGCGCTCAAGGCCAGCGTCCGCTATGTCAGGATACCGGCATCGTGGTAGCTTTCGTCAGTATAGGCATGCAGGTGCAATGGCAAGCGGAGATGAGCTTGCAGGAAATGGTGGACGAAGGCGTGCGCCGCGCCTATCTAGACCCCGCCAACCGCCTGCGCGCCTCCATCGTGCGCGACCCGGCGGGCAAGCGCCTGAATACGCGTGACAACACTCCCTCCGTCGTGCATGTGGAGATGGTGCCCGGCGACACCGTGGAAATCCACATCGCCGCCAAAGGCGGCGGTTCCGAGAACAAATCCAAGCTGGCCATGCTGGAGCCTTCCGACAACATCGTGGAATGGGTGCTCAAGACTGTGCCCGATATGGGCGCTGGCTGGTGCCCGCCGGGCGTGCTCGGCATCGGCATCGGCGGTACTGCGGAAAAAGCCGTGCTGCTGGCCAAGCAGTCCCTGTTCGCCCCGATCGACATCCGGCAATTGCACGCGCGCGGCCCCGCCAACCGCGCGGAGGAACTGCGCCTCGAACTCTATGAAAAAGTGAACCGCCTGGGCATAGGCGCGCAAGGCCTGGGCGGGCTGACCACGGTGCTGGATGTGAAGATACTGGAAGCCCCCACCCACGCTACTTCGTTGCCCATCGCCATGATTCCGAACTGCGCCGCCACGCGCCACATTCATTTCACGCTGGACGGCAGCGGCCCCGCGCAACTCCCCGTGCCAAAATTGGAAGACTGGCCGCAGGTAGCGCTGGACGCCAGCGCGCCCATGCGCCGTGTGAACCTCGACACGCTTACGCACGAGGATATTTCCCAGTGGCAACCGGGCGAGAAATTGCTGCTATCGGGCAAGCTGCTAACTGGCCGCGATGCGGCGCACAAACGCATCGTAGACCTGATCTCGCGTGGCGAGCCGATGCCGCAAGGCCTGGATTTCACCAACCGCTTCATCTATTACGTTGGCCCGGTCGACCCAGTCGGCAACGAAGTCATTGGCCCCGCTGGCCCCACCACTGCCACGCGTATGGACCGCTTCACAGAAACCATGCTGACTAAAACCGGCCTGCTCGGCATGATAGGCAAGGCCGAACGCGGCAATACCGCCGTGCAGAGCATCAAGGCACACCAATCCGTCTACCTGATCGCCATCGGCGGCGCAGCCTACCTGATTTCCCAGGCCATCAAGGCCTCGCGCGTTGTCGCCTTCCCAGATCTGAGCATGGAAGCCATTTACGAATTCACGGTCGAAGATATGCCGGTCACCGTTGCCGTGGACAGCAGTGGCCATTCGGTGCACGAATCCGGACCGGCCGAATGGCGTCCGCGCATTGCCAACATTCCGATTTTCAGCGTATAAGCTCAATATCGACACGAGAAACCGCACCATGGCCCGACTGTTTACCCCGATCAGCTTCCGCGACCTTGAAATCAAGAACCGGATTTTCGTCTCTCCCATGTGCCAGTATTCCGCCGAACATGGCATTGCCAACCATTGGCATCTGGTCCACCTCGGCGGCCTGGCCGTCGGTGGAGCCGGAATGGTCATGGCCGAGGCGACCGCCGTCGCACCAGAAGGCAGGATTACCCCATTCTGTCTGGGCTTGTGGTCCGATAAGCATATGCATGCTTTCAAACCCATCGTCGAGTTCATCAAGCAGCAACACGCCATCCCCGCCATCCAGATTGCCCATGCCGGCCGCAAAGCCTCCTGCGACGCGCCATGGCGCGATGGCAAATTTCTGCCGCCGGAACAGGGAGGATGGCAAACCGTGGCGCCCTCCCCTATCCCCGTCACGCCCGAACACGGCACCCCACACGCATTAAGCGTTGAGGAAATCCAGGATATCGCACAACAGTTCCGCGCTGCTGCAGAACGCGCATTGCAAGCCGGGTTTGAAGTATTGGAGCTGCATTGCGCCCATGGCTATCTCTTACACGAATTTCTCTCGCCGCTATCCAATCAACGCGATGACGAATATGGCGGCAGCCTGGAAAATCGCTGCCGCCTGCCGCTGCAAATCGCTCGCGAGTTGCGCGCGCTATGGCCACAGGATAAGCCTGTGTTCGTGCGCATCTCGGCCACCGATTGGGTGGAAGGTGGCTGGGATATCGCACAATCCATCCAACTTGCCAAATGGCTCAAGGAAACCGGCATAGACCTGATAGACTGCTCCAGCGGCGGCCTTGTCCTTGATGCCAAGATTCCCGCTGGTCCGGGCTACCAGACCGTATTTGCCCAGCGCATCCGCGAGGAAGCCGGGATTGCGACCAGCGCGGTCGGCCTCATCACCTCAGCCTTACAGGCCGAGCATATCCTGGTGACAGGCCAGGCCGATGCCATCATGATGGCGCGCAAGCTGCTAAGCGACCCGCACTGGCCTCTGCGCGCCGCGCAGGAATTACGTACTGACATTGCCTGGCCCAACCAGTATGCGCGCGCCAAGCATATTTAAATCACACGCCTGCTCATCAGGCGGTACATGAAAAGGAACCCGTCATGAAATGGACTGACAGCCAGAGGATCGCTGAAGAACTGTTCGATCTGTATCCAGATGTTGACCCCAAACTCATCCGCTTTACCGACCTTTATAACTGGATACTGGAGTTGGAAGATTTTGATGATGATCCGGAAAAATGCGGCGAGCGCATTCTGGAAGCCATTCAGTTGGCTTGGATAGAAGAAGCGACATAATCTGTTATTCACATATATCATTCATTCTCATTTGCACTCGTTAAAGGAACACCATGGCGGCTCCCAAAGAGATATTCAAGGCCTACGATATCCGCGGCATTGTGGGTAAAACCCTGACACCAGACATGGTGGAAGCCATAGGCCATGCCATCGGCAGTGAAGCCGCACTGCGCGAGCAGAAAAGCATCTGCATCGGCTATGATGGCCGACTTTCTGGTCCAGAACTGGCTGCGGCCTTATCTCGCGGTATTCGCAAGAGTGGACTGGATGTGATCAATCTGGGCCTGGTAGCAACCCCCATGGTGTATTTTGCCGCCTATCACCTGAATACCGGTTCCGGCGTTATGGTTACCGGCAGCCACAACCCGCCTGAATACAATGGACTGAAAATGGTAGTCGCCGGGGAAACATTATCAGGCGAGGCCATCCAGCGCCTGCGCACACGCATAGACAATAATGACTTTACGCATGGTGGCGGCACGGAAAGCAATCATGATATTGCACCCGCCTACATTGAGTGTATTGCTTCCGACATCAAGCTCAAGCGCCCGATCAAGCTAACTGTGGATTGCGGCAATGGCGTGCCTGGCGCTTTTGCTGGCAAGCTTTACCGTGCGCTTGGCTGCGAAGTGGAAGAATTGTTCTGCGAAGTGGACGGCCATTTTCCCAACCACCATCCCGATCCATCCGTCCCGGAAAACCTTACCGATCTGATCACCAACTTGCGCTCCGGCCAATCCGAAATCGGCTTTGCCTTCGACGGCGACGGCGACCGCCTCGGCGTCGTAACCAAGGATGGCAGCATCATCTATCCCGACCGCCAGCTCCTGCTGTTCGCCGAGGATGTGCTCAAGCGTAATCCTCAAGCTACCATCATCTACGACGTCAAATCCACCCGCAACCTGGCTCCCTGGATCAAGCAGCGCGGCGGCGAACCGCTGATGTGGAAAACCGGGCATTCGCTGGTCAAGGCCAAGATGAAGGAAACGGGTGCCGCGTTGGCTGGCGAAATGAGTGGTCACGTGTTCTTCAAGGAGCGCTGGTACGGCTTTGATGACGGCCTGTACGCCGGCGCGCGCCTGCTGGAAATCCTCAGCCAATTCGACGATCCGTCTGCCGTGCTCAATTCATTGCCTGACAGCGTCAGCACGCCGGAACAGCACATCAACATGCAGGAAGGCGAGCCGCACCAGCTCATCAGCCAGCTGCAAGCCAGCGCCAAGTTCGAGGGTGCTGACGAGGTCATCACTATTGACGGCCTACGCGTCGAATACAGCGATGGCTTCGGCCTGATGCGCCCGTCGAACACCACGCCAGTAATCGTACTGCGCTTCGAGGCGGATAATGCCGAGGCGCTCAAGCGCATCCAGGATCAGTTCCGCAGCGTTATTCTCGCCGCGGCGCCTGATGCCAAACTGCCGTTCTGAACATGAGCAACTCGCGGCTGCTATGGTGGATTGTCTGGCTGGCATTGGCAGGTGGCGTCTACTACCTGGCAGACCGCGCCATCAACCCTAACCGCCTCAGCATCCTCGGAGAGGCGCCCAGCATCACCCTACAACGCGGGCTGGATGGTCATTACCGTACCGAGGCGCTCATCAACGGCGTCGTAGTCAATGTGCTGGTGGATACTGGCGCCACCGGCGTCGCGATTTCGCAACGTATTGCAGACCGTTTGCAGTTGCAGAGCAAGCATGCGATCCGCACCTCTACCGCCAATGGGGATACCGTCGCTTACATGGCCCGGCTGGAGTCCGTGCAGATTGGCGGCGTCAGGGCGCACAATGTCGCCGCCGTGATCGCACCGGGCCTGGATGGGGATGTGCTGCTGGGAATGTCGTTCCTGGGACGCATGGATGTGCGCTTGTTCCAGGACAAGATGACGATTACACAGGTGGAAAACGAATAAGGCCCTGCTTGAGAAAACCACAGGGCTTTATTCTTTAAAATCACCTATTTTAGGTAATCACGGTAGGCTGCTCGCGTCCGGTACGCTGCTTCAGCTCGGCAATCTCGTCCGCAATCGCAATCATCTCTGACAACGCATCTTGAGCATCCAGGTCATGCTTGCTCATATCCGGCTCGAAAGCTTCCAGGTAAAGACGCAAAGTCGCTCCCTCCGTGCCTGTACCCGACAACCGGAAAACGATGCGTGAACCATCCTCGAACAGGATACGAATGCCCTGCTTCTGACTGATGCTGCCATCTACAGGGTCCATATAACTGAAATCGTCGCATTCCTTGACCCGGTAATGACCAAAAACCTTGCCCGGCAGGCTGGCAAAGCTGGCGCGGATATGTTCAATCAAACCATTGGCGGCATCACTGGGCAATTCTTCATAATCGTGACGCGAATAGACATTGCGGCCAAACCTGGCCCAATGCCGCTTGACGATGGTTTCCACCGGCTGGCGCTTGATGGCTAGGATATTGAGCCAGAACAATACCGCCCACAGGCCGTCCTTTTCGCGCACATGGTTTGACCCCGTGCCAAAGCTTTCCTCACCACACAAGGTGACCTTGCCTGCATCCATCAGGTTGCCGAAGAATTTCCAGCCAGTCGGCGTTTCATAGCAGGGAATATCCAGTTCCTCTGCTACACGATCCACGGCCGCGCTGGTAGGCATGGAACGCGCCACGCCCGCAATGCCCTGCGTATAACCCGGCACCAACCTCGCATTGGCGGCAATCAACGCCAAGCTATCTGACGGCGTGACAAAGAAATGCTTGCCCAAAATCATATTGCGGTCACCATCGCCATCCGATGCCGCGCCAAAATCAGGCGCATTGTCGCCATACATAATCTCCACCAAATCATGAGCATAGGTCAGGTTAGGGTCAGGATGTCCGCCGCCAAAATCAGGCAGGGGTTCCGCATTCATCACATCATCAGGCGCCGCTCCCAGTGCATCTACCAGAATGGCGCGAGCATAAGGCCCTGTCACCGCATGCATGGCGTCAAACTTGAGCCTGAACCCACTGGACAGCAATTGGCGAATCGCAGCAAAGTCAAACAGGCTAGCCATTAGTTCCGCGTAATCACTGACAGAGTCGATTACCTCTACCTTCATTCCGGCCAACTCGGTTTCTCCCGGCACATCCAACGCCACATCGGGCGCATCGACGATGCTGTATTGGGTGATCTGCTTGCTGCGCGCAAAAATCTCTTCCGTTACCTTCTCGGGTGCCGGCCCGCCGTTGGATGTATTGAACTTGATGCCGAAATCTCCTTGGGGCCCGCCAGGATTATGGCTGGCAGACAGGATAATGCCGCCGAAAGTCTGGTACTTGCGGATCACGCAAGAGGCAGCGGGCGTGGATAAAATACCATTCCTGCCCACCAATACCTTGCCAAAACCATTGGCAGCAGCCATTTTGAGGATAACCTGTATTGCCTCCACATTATAAAAACGGCCATCCCCGCCCAGCACAAGAGAGGCACCAGCAGGCGCCCCGACTGCATCAAAAATACTTTGTACAAAATTCTCGAGGTAATGGGGTTGCTGAAACATCGTCACTCGCTTGCGTAAGCCGGATGTCCCTGGTTTTTGATCGCCGAATGGCTGGGTGATGATGGTTTGAATCGACATGCAATGCACTTTCGGGAATTGGTTGATCAGTAAAATTAACTTACTCGTTTCATTTATCAATTTCAAGTTGACACAATATCAAAACCTACGCATAATCTCGTTCCTCGATTGGGGCATTAGCTCAGTTGGTAGAGCAGCGGACTCTTAATCCGTTTGTCGTAGGTTCGACCCCTACATGCCCCACCAGTCATATAAAAATCCCGCATTTGCGGGATTTTTATTTTCATGACTTCAAAAAATTCACATACTTGAAACAATCGAATTAGATCACACCAATTCACCCAGTGTCTTAGGCAAGAATCTATCTGTACTTTCACGGAACCTGGCTGTCAACAGTTGTAATAACTTAATCAATACCTTGTTTCCCAGTTTGGGCATATTTGTCAGCAAGTGGTAAAGTGACTCCCTGGTCAGCACCGCAAAATCTGTCGGCAAACTGGTAACACAGGTAGCCGAACGAGGTTGGCCATCAATCAAGGACATTTCACCAATGACCGCTCCGGCGCTCACCCTTGCAATGATTTGCACGCCTTTGTTAGGGATATCCTTGATCACGTTGATCTCTCCAGTCAGGATCAAAAGCAGATAATCGCCCACATCTCCTTCAACAAGCAGTTCACAGTCCCTAGGCGCAGCATAACACTGCATATAGGAACATAAATAACGCACTTCTTCGGCGGAAAAATCCCCAAACAGCTTGATTGTGTTGACTATCTCCAGGATTTCGTCAACATACTTATCTGCCCCACCTAAATGTACAAAATCGGGATACATGTACTTTTTACCTTGCTTAAAGGATTTCCCTGATTATCCACCAAATATTCATGGAATTTAATTGTTAAAAACTCTTAAAAACACTCATTATTAAAGTTATTTGCATCATAATAGCGTAAGAGTATATTGTAACGAATAGCCAAATTTAAATTGTTCCGTCAATTATAACCGAGCTCATGTCCTTAAATAAGAACTTAAATGATATCGAGAAAAGCCAGTTAATTGAACTGATGCATGAATCCTTGAGAATTCGCTCGCACTTTGAGCTTTTTCTCTGGATGCAGGGGAAACTCCAGATTTTCCTGCCGCATGAGATCATGATTACGGCTTGGGGCGATTTTTCCCTTGGAGTCATATACTTCAACATTGTTTCGCCCCTCCCCGGCATACGCTCTGACAAAATTGCCAGTCATGAAATCAATCAGTTCCTGCAACATCTGTTTACCTATTGGCTGAATCATGCCAAAGCTCCATTTACGCTAACCTCTGCCAATAACATTCTGCACGACTGTGAATTCTCGAATGCGGATTCCAACTATTATCTGAAAAACATGAAATCAGCATTGGTTCACGCGATCAAGGATCATCGTGGCCGCCATGACTGCCTATATGTACTGCTTAGTTCCAACTTGAGCTTTCCAGCCGCCTCCCGCCCCATGCTGGAAGCTCTGTTGCCTTATATCGATAGTGCATTGCGCCAAATCGAGCACCTGCCTGAACAGCAACCTACCCCTGTATCGCCTATCAAGGTCGAACCCGAAATGCAGGATGAATGCTTGAATATGCTTTCCGGACGGGAGCTGGAGATCATGGACTGGGTGACCAAAGGCAAAACCAACCATGAAATCGGCCTGATTCTTGATATCAGTGCCTTTACCGTCAAGAACCACCTGCAGCGTATCTTCAAAAAGCTCAATGTGCTGAACCGGGCGCAAGCTGTAGCCAAGTTCCGTAAATAACACACTCAATACTTTCCACATACTGCGTGCACGAAAAAGGCCGTGATTTTCACAGCCTTGCCTCTACACATTCTTGCCTGCTCAAGAAGTCCCAGCCCATTGCATTAGTCATCTCCAAGACACCTCAACTCGACAGTTATTCTCAAAATTGCAATATGGTGTATCTATGTCACAGGAGTTTCTCCCAATGTGCGCATGGTCGCCGATCCTCCTCTGATAAACAATAGGCCAATCGGACTAGCTGACCCGAAAGTAGATTCAGCAGCCCCACCCACCCTGCTCCCGCTAGAATCCAAGGCTATCCAGCAAATCATCCACCTGCTCCTGGTTGGTCACGGCATCAATCGCGGTCTCTGGATTAATCTGCGGGCCATTCATCAGATTGTTATCATTTTCTTTCTGTGCTGCATTATTTCCCGGGGAAAAATCAATCAACACCTGTACCAGTTGCTGCTCTATCTCCTGGGCAATCTCGGTGATTTTCTTGATCACCTGCCCGGTCAGGTCCTGGAAATCCTGCGCCATCATGATGTCGAGCAATTGCCCCTTGGTGGTGTCTGTATGCTGCACTGTCTTGGTCAGGAAGGCCATGGTTTCGTCGGCGACCTGATCGTAATCCTTTTTGAGGGAAGGCACCGCCCGGATATTTTTCCAGCGCTCTTCCAGGCTGGCTGCTTCCTGGTTCAACTCATCCTGCAATGGAGTGGCGATATCCGTCGCATTCAATACGCGTTCTGCCGCCTGCTCCGTCATGCGCGCCACATAGTTGAGCCTGTCCCTGGCATCCGGAATACCTTGAGCAGCCTGCTCCAGCAGCTTGTCAAATCCCAGGCCGCGCAGGCTTTCATGGAGATTGCGGGTCATCGAGCCGATGCGCTGCAGCATTTCATCGTGTTGCGCCTGCACACCCTCAGCCCCACCCTCAATGCGTATCACATTTTTAAGCGCATCATTCATCTCAGCCCCCTGATTTCTCAAGCTTTTCAAAGATCTTGCCGAGCTTTTCATCCAGGGTTGCTGCCGTGAATGGCTTCACCACATAGCCATTGGCGCCAGCTTGGGCTGCCGCGATGATATTTTCCTTCTTGGCTTCGGCAGTCACCATCAACACCGGCAATGACGACAACGCCGGCAATGACGACAACGCCGGGTCTGCACGTATCTGCTGCAACATGGTCAATCC